>JAUXTZ010000050.1 GCA_030681095.1 Burkholderiales bacterium | reverse complement strand
GTGATCGGGCGCACCAGCGCAACGCGGCAGGCGGCCATCGGGTTCACGTCCTTGGCGATCAGGCTGCCAGCGTAAATCAGCATGCGGGTGGACAGGCCTTCGTCCAGGCCGTGGCCTTTCAGGTTGCGCGAACGCTCGGCGATCGACACCAGCTTGCCGGCAACCTCGGCGTTGACGCCGGATTCATGCGCCACGATCTCGGTTTCGATCGCGTGATCGGGATAGGTGAAATCCAGTCCGCCGAAACGCTGCTTGGTGGATTGCTTGAGATCCTTCATCAGTGATTGATAGCCGGGGTTGTAGGAAATCACAATCTGGAAATCGGGGTGGGCATGCACCAGCTCGCCCTTCTTTTCCAACGGCAATACGCGGCGGTTGTCGGTCAGCGGGTGGATCACCACGGTGGTGTCCTGGCGCGCTTCGACCACTTCGTCCAGATAGCAGATTGCGCCATAGCGCGCGGCGATGGCGAGCGGGCCATCCTGCCATTCGGTGCCGGATGCGGACAACAGGAAGCGCCCCACCAGGTCGGATGCGGTCATGTCTTCGTTACACGCCACGGTGATGAGCGGCTTGCCCAATTTGAATGCCATGTATTCGACGAAGCGCGTCTTGCCGCAGCCGGTCGGGCCCTTGAGCATCATGGGCATGCGCACGGAGTAGGCGGCTTCGAATAGCTCGACCTCGTCGGCGACGGGACGATAGTAAGGCTCTTTGGTGATGCGATACTGCTCGACGATATTGCTCATGCTGGACTCCTTAGTTCATTATCCATCCACGAAGGGCACGAAGAAACACGAGTGCGAGGTTTTATTCGTGAAGCTTCGTGTCCTTCGTGGACAAACAAAAAGCCCCCGCCGCCTCGCGGCAACGGGGGCTTTTTACGGAATTACCCGTGCCGCTAAATTAAACAGTCTTACCGCGGAAAATCACCATGGACGCGCCCTGGGATTGGTTGAAGTTGTTGTAACCAATCAGTCGGACGTGGTTATTGGGATTCGCCTTGTGGCAGGCTTCGGCTTCAGCCAGTACACGCGTTACGTCGGTCTCGCCGAACATCGGCAGCTTCCACATGTACCAGTAGGAATCCATCAGGTACTCGGGTTCGGTGTGCTCGATGGCCGGGTTCCAGCCTTTTTTCACCAGATACTCGACCTGCTTCTTGATATTGTCTGCGTCCATGGCGGGCAGGTAGGAGAAGGTCTCGAATTTGCGGCTGGCAGGGTCGCTCACGCGCGATTTGTAATCCATTACTTCAGACATTTTATTTCCTTTCAATAGTGGTATTGGATCCCGGATCACACCTTCGGTGCGGCCGGGATGACATCACGGCTTAGCCGTGATGTCACTTGTGCGCAACGTCCAGCTTGTCCACGGTGTCGAATTCGAACTTGATCTCTTTCCACGTTTCCATGGCGATTTTCAATTCCGGGCTGTTTGCGGCAGCAGCGGTCAGGATGTCCTTGCTCTCTTTTTCGAGTTCACGGCCCTGGTTGCGCGCTTCGACGCAAGCTTCCAGCGCGACGCGGTTAGCTGCGGCGCCGGCTGCGTTACCCCAGGGGTGACCGAGCGTACCGCCACCGAATTGCAGCACGGAGTCATCACCGAAGATGTTGACCAGTGCCGGCATGTGCCACACGTGGATACCACCGGAAGCAACCGGGATCACGCCAGGCATGGAGCCCCAGTCTTGATCGAAGAACAAGCCGCGGCTGCGGTCTTCTGGGATGAACTTGTCGCGCATGGTGTCGATCCAGCCCAGCGTCGCTTCGCGGTCGCCTTCCAGTTTGCCCACCACGGTACCGGAGTGCAGGTGATCACCACCAGATAGGCGCAGTACTTTGGTCAGCACGCGGAAGTGAATACCGTGGTGCGGGTTACGGTCGAGCACGGCGTGCATGGCGCGGTGAATGTGCAACAACATGCCGTTTTTACGGCACCAGTTGGCCAGCCCCGTATTGGCGGTCAAACCACCGGTGAGGTAGTCGTGCATGATGATCGGTGCGCCGATTTCCTTGGCGAATTCGGCACGCTCGTACATCATTTCGGGCGTTGGAGCGGTCACGTTCAGGTAGTGGCCCTTGCGCTCGCCGGTTTCGCGTTGTGCTTTCAGCGTGGCTTCGTGCACGAAGGCGAAACGGTCACGCCAACGCATGAAAGGCTGGCTGTTGACGTTCTCGTCGTCCTTGGTGAAGTCCAAACCGCCGCGCAGGCATTCGTACACGGCGCGGCCGTAGTTCTTGGCGGACAGACCGAGCTTAGGCTTAATGGTGCAACCCAGCAGCGGACGGCCATATTTGTTCATGCGGTCACGTTCAACCTGGATACCAGCGGGCGGGCCGCCGCAGGTTTTAACGTAGGCGATCGGGAAGCGGATGTCTTCCAGACGCAGGGCGCGTAGGGCTTTAAAGCCGAACACGTTACCGACCAGCGAGGTCAGCACGTTCACCACGGAACCCTCTTCGAACAGGTCGATCGGGTAAGCCACGAAAGCGTAGAAACAGGTGTCGTCGCCAGGCACGTCTTCGATGCGGTAGGCGCGGCCTTTGTAATAGTCCAGGTCCGTCAGCAGATCGGTCCATACCGTGGTCCAGGTGCCGGTCGACGATTCAGCAGCTACCGCAGCGGCGACTTCTTCGCGCGGCACGCCGGCCTGCGGGGTGATTTTGAAGCAAGCCAGAATATCGGTATCCAGCGGGGTATATTCCGGCGTCCAGTATGTCTGGCGGTACTCTTTTACACCGGCGTTATAAGTTTTAACGGCCATAGCAAGCTCCTTTGGGTAATGAGGAAATTCGGTTCGCCGCACCTCGGTAAAACTCAGGGGTGCATCGAATGAGCACGAACTATAGGCAAGGTTTTATATAAGCAACAGTGAATTATTTTGATAATTACTATAAGATAATACTGATGATAAGTAAGTAGGGTTTAATCATGCTGCATCTCACTTTTCGCCAGCTCTCCGTCTTCGAGGCGGTCTCGCGCCACCTCTCCTACTCCCGCGCGGCTGAGGAGATGCACCTGACGCAGCCCGCCGTTTCGATGCAGATCAAGCAGCTCGAAGAAAACGTCGGCATGCCGCTGTTCGAGCAGCTTGGCAAAAAGGTTTATCTCACCGAAGCCGGGCGCGAGTTGTATCACTACAGCCGTACCATCGCGCAGCAGCTCGCCGAAGCCGAAACGGTGTTGAGCGATCTAAAAGGCCTGCAACGCGGCCGCCTCAAAATATCGGTGGCGAGCACGGCCAACTATTTCGCGCCGCAATTGCTCGCCGTTTTTGGCCAGCGTTTTCCCACGGTGACCGTGAGCTTGGATGTGACGAACCGCCAAGCGCTGCTCGCGCAACTCGCCAACAACGAAATGGATATGGCCATCATGGGCCAGCCGCCAGAGGGCCTGGATCTGGTGGCCGAATCCTTCATGGAAAATCCGCTGATCGTCATTGCCCCGGTCAACCATCCGCTCGCCGCAGCTAAAAAAATCCCCCTCGCGCGTTTACAAAGCGAAACCTTCCTCGTGCGCGAACAAGGCTCTGGTACGCGTATCGCCATGGAGCGCTTCTTCAATCAACACGGCATCCAGTTTCAAGCGGGCATGGTCATGAGCAGCAACGAAGCGATCAAACAAGCCGTGCAAGCCGGGCTGGGCTTGGGAATTTTGTCGCTGCACACCATCGGCCTGGAGCTGGAAACCAAACGGCTAAAAGTGCTGGACGTAAAAGGCTTCCCCATCATGCGCCACTGGTACGTCGTGCATCGCAAAGACAAGCGGCTATCGACGGTGGCGCAGGCGTTTAAGGGGTTTTTGTTGACGGAGGCGAAGCAGATACTAGGTCAATAAGCGGGGATGCCGTGCAAGCTTAGCCTTGCAAGAGAACCTTTAACGGACTATATTTGGTCCATATAAGTCATCCCGGAGCAGCCATGCGCTACACAACCCAAATCAAATCGATAAGTTATCTCAAGGCCAATGCCGCCGAGGTGCTGGATCAGTTGTCTGAAAAACGCGAACCACTGGTCATCACGCAAAACGGCGAGGCCAAGGCGGTCATGCAGGATGTCGCCTCCTACGATGAAACGCAAGAAACCCTTGCGCTGCTGAAAATATTGGCACTGGGCAACCGCGAGATCGAGGAAGGCAAAGTTACACCGATTGCCGAGGTGGTGAATCGTCTGCGCGCGAAAAAAGCACGCCCCTGATGCGATACAAGGTATTGCTTACCGCTGGCGCGGAAAGCGATCTCGAAGCTTTGCACGCCTACATAGCAGCGCATGATGCACCAAGCCGAGCAGACTATGTGCTGGATAAGTTGATGGAAGTGGCCGAGGGTCTGGCTACTTTTCCGGAACGTGGCTCGTATCCCCCGGAATTATTGGCGCTCGGCATCCGCGAGTATCGCCAATCATTTTTCAAACCTTATCGGGTCATCTACCGCGTGATCGGCAAACAAGTGATCATTTATGTGATTGCCGATGGTCGGCGGGACATGAAATCGTTGTTGGCACTTCGATTGCTCGGCGCGTAATCTTCGAGGTGTGCGCCTTGTGTTTGGTATGAGGTCACGAAATGTCGCAATGCAAGATGTGACCATCATGAGCCCAGTCACATGGGCAACTTCCAATCTGAAGCATATTTTCTGAACTCAGGTGCTTCGCTTTTTGGAGGAGGTAAATAATGCGTATCATCAATGACAAATCTTGATGCCATTTTGTCTCGTATGCCTCCGAGTCTCTCAATCGCAGTCAATTCGCTGGCAATATCTTTGTATAAATTGGAAAAGGTATTAGACGCATTAGATTGAATGAACTCCGGCAAGGGAATCTTGAAGTCAAACTCAGGAAATTGAGGCAGCCCTTTCAATGCGGCAACGGAGTTGTAAATTTTCATTAGAAAACTCCCCTGTATACCCTGGCTGGTGTCAAGACCATAGATACGTTTTACGTCTTTCGATGCCTTATCAAGCTGTGTTTTCCACTTCTCGACCGACTTATTCGCCTTAGCCAAGCCGGTCTCGTCGTACGCGATTCGTATCTCCCTCAAAAGCCCTCGAATTTCCTGTATTCCCTGATACTGCTTTAACTCATGCGCCGCAGCTATGATAGATCGAACGTCGCCCGTTTGTGCAGTGAGCCACGCCGAAAATATAGGTATCTCAAAGGCGACGGCAGCACTTCTTCCGTTATCAACAATTTCCGATACGGATGTCGAAATGTTATTGGTGAGGGCATTTAAGAGCTTTGATGTAAAGTCGTGACCATAAGCCCCTGTTTTTCTCATCCAATGGATTTGATATGCGTGCCGGATGGGATGTAGGAATGTATCTGCCTTGAAGTATCTTGCTGCCAAACTGTAATAGATAGACTTGTATGCGAGCCAATTGAGAGAAGCAATGAACATGTCCAGTGCGCGTGTCGTACCACCGAGTCCACGGTTGTGAGCTTCCGCAGCTTTTTTCATCTCTTCTTCTGTATGGATAGTCCCATCTGAACCTATAAGACGAACGTTTTTATCCCAGCGCCCGCGAGTATCCCCCGCGTCTGAAAGCTCATTGAATATTGCCGAGCTAATTTCACAATATTTATGAAACTCAGGTGTATTAGGCTGACCGAGCATCTTCATCGTTAAATAGTACACACTTGAACGAAGATCCCAGGTACATACCATGTTCATCTTAAGTAATTCAAGAAGGCTCCGGAAATCATCATCAACAAATTCTCCACCGCGAATTTCTGGACGAATATTGGCGGCCTCAGATTGAGCTTTGTTTTCTATTTGAGCTAGTTCGAAATCATTTGGGGAAAGAAACTTGACGAAGTTGAAGAGCTTTCTTCTCTCGTCTTTATGCACCTCCTTGTAATTGTCAATGCAAATTAACTCATCATAGAAAAGGATGGCTTGTAGAAGATTTTCAAGTGCTGCTAGGTCACCATTAATCGTATCTGGATTCTTTGCAACAACATGCCCCATCACCCGCTGCACAGCGGTTAGTGATGCATTGTCTATTAATGCATACGACATGCTGCTCCCTTGTGGTTAAAACGATGGTGTAGCCAGCGTAGGACACAATCGTTACTGCGCCATGTGTCAGTTATTGTAGCGTATGATATTTCTTCCCTACCTGCCCGCAGGTGCAATGACCTTCGATTATTGCGCACGGGGTTATGAAAGCCACGTTCTTAATCGCTCTACCGCATCCGTTTGTTCCCAAGAAAACTCACTGCGACCAAAGTGACCATAGGCCGCAGTTTGCCGATAAATGGGACAACGCAGCCCCAGGGCTTCGATAATGCCGCGCGGGGTGAGATCGAACACGGTGCGCACTACCGCTTCCAGGCGTTCATCCGCCACGCTGCCGGTGTCGTGGGTATCGACCAGCACCGATACTGGTTCGGCCACGCCGATGGCGTAGGCGATCTGTACCGTGGCACGGCGCGCCAGTTTTGCGGCAACGATGTTCTTTGCAATGTAGCGCGCCATGTAAGCGGCCGAACGATCCACCTTGGTCGGGTCTTTGCCGGAGAATGCGCCGCCGCCGTGGGGGCAGGCGCCGCCATAGGTATCGACGATAATCTTGCGGCCGGTGAGGCCGGTGTCGCCGTTGGGGCCGCCGATCTCGAACGGGCCGGCCGGATTGACCCAGATGCGGAATCCTGGTGTGCGCAGGTCCTTCGGTACCAGCGGGTCGATGATCTCGCGCGTGATTTCCTGCGTGACCCAGGCGGGGTCGAGGCCACGCTCGATCTGGGTGGAGATCACGACGTTATCGATCCCGACCACGCGATTGTCTTCATACACCACGGTGACTTGACTTTTAGCATCGGGGCGCAGCCACGGCAGCGTGCCGGCATGGCGCAACTCAGCCAGCCGTTTCACCAGACGATGCGCTAACCAAATCGGGTAGGGCATCAAATCCGGCGTCTCGTCGCAGGCGTAGCCGAACATCAGACCCTGATCGCCCGCGCCGATGATGCCGCCGGCAAGTTCTACGCCCTTGTGAATCTGAAACGACTGGTGGTTGAAGCGCACATGCACATCACAGTGATCCGGATCAATGCCAGTCTCGGCATCGCGATAGCCGATGTCGCGCAACACTTGACGAGCGATGCCCTCTGCGCGCCCCTGGATTTTTTCGTAGAGCGCCTTGTCGGTGGTCTTAAATTCACCGGCGATCACCACCAGATTGTCGGCGACGAGGGTTTCGCACGCCACTTTGGCGGTGGGTTCCTCGGCGAGAAAGGCATCGAGGATGGCATCCGAGATTTGATCAGCAATCTTGTCGGGGTGCCCTTCCGAGACCGACTCGGAAGTAAAGAGGTAACGACGTGCCATTCAGTGCTCCATGTTTTTATTAGGGATTGGGGTAGGGCACGCCTTACTCGTCTTCATCCTCATCCATCTCTAATTCATCGTGCGTGTCGATGAGTTCCTGAACATCGTCCACCAGCATACCGCCGCCATTATTGAAATCCTCAATCTTTTTAGCGGATAGGTGCAAAATCTCCGTGGCAACGTGCTCGGAAGCGAATTGATTTATTTTTTGAAACAGGGTTTCCATGAACTGCGCAAAAGTGATGTCGTTATCGATGGTTTCATAGGCATCGTCCAATGCATTTTGCGCAATGGCTTCGAAATATTCTTTAACGGAGTTAATGGCTAGTTCGTCTAAATTCATGGTGTCCTCCTTTTGCAATTATTCATCTGTTGCCGGCAGGCGAATCGTGTATTGACCTGATTTCTCGTGGCGCACCACCGTCAGCAAGTGCTTCTTTTGGGCGTCCTCGACCAAGTCTTTGAACGATCGATAGTCATAGGACGATTCGGTAAAGCCTGGTTTGCGGCGTTGCATGGTCGTCTTGACCAGCGAGCCCCAGATATTTTCATCCGAGCCACGCTCTGCAATCAGCGCCTCTACCGTCTCCACGATAAAATCCAGCGCCTCCTGGCGTTTTTCGGGTTCACCTTTCGGGACGGTGGATTTTTTATCCTTCGCGGGCGCCTTCTTGGCCTTGCGCTTTTGTTGCGCCTCTTGCTCGCGCACCAAGTCGTCGTAAAAAATAAACTCGTCGCAATTGGCGCTGAGCAAATCCGAGGTGGAATCCTTTACGCCGATGCCGATCACATGCTTATTGTTTTCACGCAGCTTGGATACGAGCGGGGAGAAATCCGAGTCGCCACTGATAATGACGAAGGTATCCACGTGCGATTTGGTGTAGCAGAGGTCCAGCGCATCCACCACCATGCGAATATCCGCTGAGTTTTTCCCGGATTGCCGCACATGCGGAATCTCGATCAGCTCAAACGCCGCTTCATGCATGGTCGCCTTGAATTCCTTGTAGCGATCCCAGTCGCAATAGGCTTTTTTCACGACGATGCTGCCCTTGAGCAGCAGACGTTCCAGCACTTTCTTAATGTCGAATTGCGCATATTTGGCGTCGCGCACGCCTAACGCGATATTTTCAAAATCGCAAAACAGCGCCATGTTGGTGATTTCGATTTGGCCA
>JAUXTZ010000044.1 GCA_030681095.1 Burkholderiales bacterium | reverse complement strand
TAGCCATTGCGGGCCGGAGATGTAGGGCAAGCCGCGATTCAGAATCTCTTCCATCAAGGGATTGCCGCGCGAGACCACCTTGCCGATGACGAAGATATCCGGTTTGAGCGAGAGTTGGTCGGGATCGAAGCCTTCAATCAGGCGTACGCCTTGCGCTTCGAGTTGCGTGCTCATCGGCGGGTAAACATTTGCGTCGCAGCCGGTGACCGTGTGCCCCGCTTGCTGCGCCAAAACTGCGATGCCGCCCATGAAGGTGCCGCAGATGCCTAGGATGTGAATGTGCATAGTTTTTTTTAATCGATTTTTTGCCGCGAATTAACGCTAATTTGCGCAAATTAAATTCAAAGCAAATATTGGTTTTAATAATTCGTACCCCGGAGGGTAGGCTGCGCGCTGTAAATTCGCGTTAATTCGCGGCTAAGGTTTTAACCTATATCTGTAAACTCCCGCACTATAGCGAATTTCCCCTTAAACATGAAAACTCCCGTCAATCTCATCACTGGGTTTTTAGGCGTCGGTAAGACCACCGCGATTCTCGATCTGCTCGCGCAGCGGCCTGCGGGCAGCCGCTGGGCGGTGCTGGTGAACGAGTTCGGGCAAGTCGGCATCGACGGCGCGACGCTGACGCAGGTCGGTGTGGCGGTGCGCGAAGTGCCGGGCGGCTGCATTTGCTGCACCGCGCAATTGCCGCTGCGCGTGGCGCTGACCAAGCTGTTGCGTGAAGTGCGGCCGGAGCGTTTGCTGATCGAGCCGACCGGCTTGGGGCATCCGGCGGGCGTGATCGATGTGTTGCGCGGCGAGGGTTTGGCGAGCGCGCTCGAATTGCGCAATGTGATTTGCCTGGTTGACCCGCGCCAATTGAGCGACGAGCAATATCGCGGCCTGGAAACCTATCAAGACCAGATCGCGCTGGCCGATGTGCTGGTGGCGAATAAATGTGATCTGGCGACGACCTTGCAACTGCAAGCCTTCACAGAATTCGCGGCACAGCTTTACCCGTCGAAGCGCTTAGTGGCGCAGGTGAGCCAGGGCCGGCTTGATGCTGCGTGGCTGGATATCGAATCCACGGCCAGCGCCAGTTTGAGCGCGGCACATGCACACGATACCCAGCAATTTGCTGCGCGGGGATGGGTGTTTTCTCCGGAGCAAATATTCGACCCGGCCAAGCTCAAGGTGCTGTTCGAGGCATGGGGAAATGATGCAAAAATCGTGCGTGCCAAGGGGGTATTCCGTATTGGCCGTGATTGGCGTCTGCTTAATTTAGCTGGCGGGACAGTGGATATGACGCCGATTACGTATAGGCGCGATAGTCGTCTGGATGTGATTGCCCGCGCGGATACCGGGTTGGATTGGGGTGCCGTCGAAACATCTATGGCCACGACGCTGCGACCAGATGCATAATTTAAGCGAGGGTTGAGTACCCGCCGGGAAACTTTCCCGAGGGCCCCGTGGTCATTAAGGGGGTTGCGCCGATCTCGGCCCCTATCATCAGCCCAGATTATTTTAAGGAGTGATAATGAATTACTTGCCGAAATTTATGCTCGCCGTCGTGTTGAGCTTCCCCTTGGCGGCGTGCTCACAACCTGCCGCGAATGCGCCCGCCAAACCCAAGGCGGAAGCCGTCACGCTGGTACCGCGTGTAAATGGCGGGCTGCCGGATTTCACCGAGCTGGTGGAAAAAGAAGGCGCCGCCGTGGTGAATATCAGCACCACGCAAACCGTACGCGAGCGCGGCTTATTTCCGCAGATGCCGAATATTCCCGAAGACGATCCGATGTTTGAATTTTTCAAGCGCTTCATGCCGCCGCAGCAAGGCGGGCCGCGTGAATACCAAGCCCACTCATTGGGCTCGGGCTTCATCATCAGCCAGGACGGCTATGTGATCACCAATGCGCATGTGGTCGATCGCGCCGATGAGGTGCTGGTGAAACTGACCGACAAGCGCGAATTCAAAGCCAAAGTGGTCGGCGCCGATCGCCGCACCGATGTGGCGCTGCTCAAGATCGACGCCAAGAATTTGCCGGTGGTGAATCTGGGTGATCCGGGCAAGATGAAAGTCGGAGAATGGGTCGTAGCGATCGGCTCGCCCTATGGTTTTGAAAACTCCGTCACCGCCGGCATTGTCAGCGCGAAAGGCCGCGCCTTGCCGGGCGACAATTTCGTGTCCTTCATCCAAACTGATGTGGCGGTGAATCCTGGCAATTCCGGTGGGCCGCTGTTCAATTTGCGCGGCGAAGTGGTGGGCGTGAATTCGCAAATCTACAGTCGCACCGGCGGCTATATGGGCTTGTCGTTCGCGATCCCAATCGATCTCGCGATGGATATCGTCGGCCAACTCAAAGGCAGCGGCAAAGTCAGCCGTGGCCGGCTGGGGGTGCAGATTCAAGAAGTCACCGCGGATTTGGCCGCCTCGTTTGGGCTCAAGGATGCGAAGGGCGCGATCATTTCGTCGATCGAGAAAGGCAGCCCGGCCGAGCGCGGCGGCATGCAGCCGGGGGATGTCATTCTCAAATTCGAAGGCAAAGAAGTGCCCAGCTCCAGCGAGTTGCCGCGCATGGTGGGCGCCACCAAGCCGGGCAGCAAAGTCAAAGTAGAAGTGTGGCGCAACCGCGCGGCGAAGGAGTTAACCCTCACCCTGGGCGAGTGGGAGACCGACACTGTCGCCACCAAGGCTGAGCCGCAGACGGAAAAAGCTAACAAACTCGGGCTCGCCTTGGCCGAGTTGAGTGCCGAAGATAAGCGCAACCTCAAAGTGGAAAACGGCCTAGTGGTACAGCAAGTCAGCGGCGCAGCGGAAAAAGCCGGCGTGCGGCGCGGCGATGTGGTGCTGGCGTTGGGCGGCGAGAAAGTCTCTAGCGTCGATCAATTCGCCAAGTTGCTCGCCAAGCTAGGCAGTGAGAAAAATGTCGCGCTATTGATTCAGCGCGGCGAGCGCATCCTGTTTGTGGCGGTGAAGCAGGGCGGTTAATCCCGCATGGTTTGAATTTAGAATCTTTTGCCGCGAATTAACGCTCATTGTCGCGAATAAAATAGCGGGAGAGAGGTTAAAAATTAGCGCAAATAGGCGTTAATTCGCGGCTAAGGTTTTAACTTTTCTTTTTCTGGATGCGCTAGGCAACATAGCGGTTCAATCCCCCATTTTTAAGTTCAGGGTTGCAACAGTGCGAGGCCCAGCAACAGGGCCTCGCTTATTTCTACCCCTGCGCCGAGGCAATCGCCATTCATGCCGCCGACGCGGTGTTTCAAGAATAGCCACCATACCGCGAGCACCAGCGGCGCGAACAGTAGGCCGGGTGTCCTATACCAAGATGCAGCGCCGAACAGCGCCAACCAAATCAGCCAAAAGGCCCACTGCGGCGTGTGCGCGCAATGTTGGCCCAGGCCTTCGCGCAAGGGCTGCAGCGATTGCGACCAAATCAGTGGGCCGAGCCGCGCCCAGGCCGGGATCAACAGCAACGCCCACAGCGCATCCGGCTGCCGCGCCAACAACATCAGCAACACCAGCTTTGCACTGAGTATTGTCCATAGCGCAATCATTCCAAATACACCGGTATGCGGGTCGCGCATGATTGCCAGCAGCTTTGCCGGGTCGCGGTGCGCGCCGCCCAGCGCATCCGCCAGATCGGCGAGCCCATCTAGATGCAAGCCGCCGGTGATGGCGATCCACAGAATGGTTGCGAGCAAAGCGCCAAGCCAGGGATCGACGCGTGTGCCGAGCGTATGCGCCGCCGCCAGCAGCGCGCCGATGACGAGCCCCACCAGCGGAAACCATTTCGCTGCGGCGGCGAGTGTGTCCGGTCCGGCTGGCGATGAGCCAGGCAGCGGCAATCGGGTTAAAAATTTCAAAGCGAAAATCAGATTGCGCATGATGTGTTCAGATTGAACAGGTAAGGCGCATGACCGCTCAGGCAGGACAAGCGGAAGTTGCCTGCGGGTGGCAAGGCGATGCGATAAGTGTCAGCCCAAGGCAGATTCATGATCGACGACAACAATACGCGCATCACACCAGCATGGGTAACGATCAACAAATGGCCGGCCCCTGCTTGAGCGAGAGAGGCATGGAAGGCCGCTAGCACGCGTTGTTTGAAAGCGTCGAAAAGCTCGCCATTGGGTGGTGACATCCCAGCGGGCGTGGAGATGAATTGGTCGAACAAGATCGGAGTTGAGGCGCGCGCTGCATCCGGTGTTAGATTTTCCCAATCGCCGAAATGGATCTCGCGCAGATCGTCGTGCAGGTTCAATGGCAGGGCATGTTGCATTGCGAGTTCTTGCGCGAAGGCGCGACAACGACTCAAGGGTGAAGAGGTAATAGCTGTCACTGGTGTATCAAGCGCAGCGCAGGCTGCACGCATTTGATTCCATCCGGTGTCGGAAAGCGGCACATCGCTGCTGCCGCGCAACACATTTGCAGGTCCGTCCACTGCGCCATGACGCATCACTGTCACGAGTGTAGTCGTGTCACTCATGCGCCGGATATACCTGCTTCGGCGAAGGTGGCCATTTCCGCGTGCAGCTTCAGCGCCGCTTGCAACAGCGGCACCACCAGTGCGGCGCCACTGCCTTCGCCCAGCCGCATTTGCAGATCGACCAAGGGCGCGAGGCCGAGATGTTCCAGCGCGATACGATGGCCATTCTCAAAAGAGAGATGCGAGGCCAGCAGCCAATCGGTGACGCGCGGGTCGATGGCGCGCGCGGCGAGTGCTGCGGCGGTCGAGATGAATCCATCCAGCAGCGCGGGCACGCCCGCTTCGGCTGCTTCCAGGTAGTAACCCGCCATGGCGGCGATCTCTAGCCCGCCGACTTGGGTGAGCGCGTCGATGCCGTCCGCCAAATGACCGGCGCGCGCTAATCCTTTGCGCACCGCATCGATCTTGCGCGCGCGGCCCGCATCGTCCACGCCGGTGCCGCTACCTACTACCGCATCGGCATCTGCACCAGTGAAAGCGCAGATCAGGCAGGCCGAGGGCGTGGTGTTACCGATGCCCATTTCGCCCGCGATGAGCAGATTTGCGCCGTGCGCGATGTCGGCGCGCGCCTGCACGCGGCCGAGTGCAATGGCGCGTTCTGCTTCGTTGCGTGTCATGGCCGGGCCTTGCACCAGATTCGCCGTGCCGCGCCGCAGATTGCAATGCACGATACCTTGCACCGCACTCACATCGCTCGCGACACCGGCATCCACCACCGTGAGCCGTGCGCCGATATTGCGCGCCAGCACGTTGATGGCTGCGCCGCCGCGCGCGAAATTTTTCACCATCTCGCCGGTCACGATACTGGGAAAGGCCGATACGCCCGCTTCCACCACGCCATGATCGCCGGCAAACACCGTGATGGCCGGCACTAGCACCTTGGGTACCACGCGTTTTTGCCGCGCAGCGAACCAGCAGGCGATATCCTCTAGTTGTCCCAATGCGCCGGGCGGCTTGGTGAGTTGCGCCTGCCGTGCACGGGCTTGTTGCTCGAAATCGGGATCGGGTGTTTTCATGGGATTGGATGCGGGAAAACCACGTACATTACGTGGCCGCAGGCCTTGGGGCAAGCGCGGCGGGTTATACTTTCACTTATTCAATTTTCATCGCGCCCTTCGCGGTTCAGCAGTTATCCAAAATAAATGAAACGTGCCGCTATCCTTCTGCCTGCGCTACTTCTGCTCGCGCTCCTCAGCGGGGTCATTGCGCTATCCAATGGCAGCGCGCATACCGACCTCGCCAGCGTATGGCGGGCGCTCGTCGGACAGGAACAAGGGCTGGCTTACGATGTAGTGATGCAGCTGCGCTTACCTCGCGCGATCAATGCTTTCACTACCGGCGCGATGTTGGCTTTGGCGGGTGCACTGATGCAGGTTTTGCTGCGCAACCCCTTGGCGGACCCTTATGTGCTGGGTATTTCCGGCGGTGCGGCAGTGGCCGCACTGGGCGGTATTTTGCTGGGCGTGGCGGGGGTGTGGCTCAACGGCGCGGCCTTTGCCGGTGCGCTGGCATCCATGTTTTTGGTGTTTGGCCTGGCGCGCGGTGCGGGTGCTTGGTCGTCTTCGCGTCTCTTGCTCACTGGCGTCATCGTCGCGGCGGGTTGGGGCGCGCTCATCAGTTTGTTATTGGCGATCTCGCCCGATGCCAAATTACGCGGCATGCTGTTCTGGCTCATGGGTGATTTGGGCAACGGCGAGAGCACCCTGCCCGGCATGATCGGCTTGGCGCTGGGCTTGATACTGAGCCTGCCCGCCGCACGGGCCCTGAACGTCATGGTGCGCGGCGAGATGACCGCGCGCTCATTAGGCGTGCCGGTGACAGGCTTGCGCCTGCATTTGTACCTGGTGGCTTCGCTGCTCACCGCAGTGGCGGTGATGGCCGCCGGGAGTATCGGTTTCATCGGCCTCGTCGCACCGCACATCCTGCGTCTAGCTGCCGGTAACGATCATCGCATTCTGTTGCCTGGCGCGGCTTTGTTCGGCGGTAGCCTGCTCGTGCTGGCGGATACTGCCGCGCGCACCGTCATCGCGCCGCAGCAATTGCCGGTGGGCGTGGTCACCGCGCTATTGGGCGTGCCGCTTTTTCTCTACTTGCTCACGCGGTCGCATCGGGTATGAAACTTAAAAGCATTTACCGCAGAGGACGTGGAGAAAACCTTGGTGTATTTTTCCTCCGCATCCTCCGCGCCCTCTGCGGTGAAGCTTTGTTTTTGGCATGAATAACCTCTCACCGATTCTCAAAACCCGCTCCCTGTCCGTCTCCATTGGCGGCAAGCAGGTCTGCCGCGAGTTGAATTTCGCCCTGCGTCCCGGCGAACGCTGGGGCATGCTCGGCCTGAATGGCGTCGGCAAAACTTCGCTGCTACACACCCTGGGCGGCACTCGGCACGGCGATGCGGGCGAGATCTCGCTGGATGGCGCGGGTCTCGCCGCCACGCCGCGCCGCCAGATCGCGCAACGCGTCGGCACGATGTATCAGGATAGCGACGAAGCTTTTCCTTCTAGTGTGCTAGAGGCCGCACTGATCGGTCGGCATCCGCACTTGCACGCATGGGAATGGGAGAGCGCACAGGACGAGGAGATTGCGCGCGCCGCACTCTATTCTGTGGGCTTGTCTGGATTTGAAGCCCGCTCCACCGCCACGCTCTCCGGCGGCGAGCGCCGCCGCCTCGCCTTGGCCGCGCTGTTGGTGCAAGACCCGCAACTGTTCCTGCTCGATGAGCCGGTCAATCACTTGGATGTGCATCACCAGATCGCGGCGTTGGAATTGTTGACGCGGCTCACACGCGAGCAGAGCAAGGCACTGCTAATGGTGCTACACGATGTGAATCTCGCCACGCGCTATTGCGATTATGTATTGCTGTTGTTCGGCGAGGGCGAGACACTGCAAGGCCCCACGCGCGAACTGCTGACCGAAGCCAATTTGGCGCGCCTCTATCAGCACCCCATGTGCCGCGTGCCAACTGACGCCGGCGATTTTTTCTACCCCATGTGAGATGCTATGAATTCCATTGATGACAACAAAGACGAGCGCCACCGCACGCGCATGCAGCGCAAAAAAGAAGTAGTGGATTCCCACATCGCCCAAGCGCAGGAAGAACGCGGCGTGATCGTAGTCAACACCGGCAACGGTAAAGGCAAGAGCAGCTCCGGCTTCGGCGTGGTGGCGCGCGCGTTGGGCCATGGCATGCAAGTGGGCATCGTGCAGTTCATCAAGGGCCGTGGCGACACAGGCGAGGAAAATTTCTTCCGCCGCTTTCCCGATCAAGTCACCTACTACGTCATGGGCGAAGGCTTCACCTGGGAGACCCAGGACCGCGAGCGCGACATCGCCAAAGCGCAAGCCGCATGGGACGTGGCGCGTGGCATGCTGCATGATCCCGACATCAACCTGGTGTTACTTGATGAACTCAATATTGCGTTGAAGCTCGGCTATCTCGACGTGGCCACGGTGACCGCTGATCTACAGCAGCGCCCGCCCATGCAGCACGTGGTCATCACTGGCCGCGGCGCGCCAGAGGCGCTGATTGAAATCGCCGACACCGTGACCGAGATGAACGTTGTCAAACACGCCTTCAAGGCCGGCGTGAAAGCCATGCCGGGCGTCGAGTTTTGATGCACGCCTGTCGCGCCTTATTGGTGAGCGCTCCCGCCTCCGGCCAGGGCAAGACCACCGCCACCGCCGCATTGGCGCGCCACTTCCGCAACCAGGGTCAGCGCGTGCGCGTGTTCAAGACCGGCCCGGATTTCATCGACCCCATGGTGCTGGAGCGTGCCTCGGGCCAACCGGTGTATCAACTGGATTTGTGGATGACCGGCGAGGACGATTGCACGCATCTGTTATATGAAGCGGCGGGCGATGCTGACCTGATTCTGGTGGAAGGCGTGATGGGTCTGTTTGATGGCGACCCCAGCAGCGCGGACTTGGCGCAGCACTTCAAGCTGCCGGTAATGACAGTGATTCAATCCGGCGCCATGGCGCAGACCTTCGGCGCGCTGGCGCTGGGCCTCGCGCGTTATCGCCCGGAGCTGAATTTCTACGGCGTGCTCGCCAACGGCGTGGCGAGCCCCAATCACGACAAGATGCTGCGCGAGAGCATGCCCGAGGGCATCGCCTATCTCGGCGGCCTACCGAAAGATCCGGCCATCGCGCTGCCGGAGCGGCATCTTGGGCTATTCCTGGCGAGCGAGGTGGAAGACATCGAAGCGCGCCTGGAGCGTGCCGCTGCCGCGCTCCATGGCTTGACACTGAATGCGCTGCCCGTGGTTGGGTTTTCTTCCCCCGTTGCCATGGAAGTTCCGCGCACGCTGGCAGGCGCCACCATCGCCGTCGCACGCGATGCAGCCTTCGCTTTTCTCTACCAAGCGAATCTCGATCTGTTGCAGGCTATGGGCGCTACGCTGCGCTATTTCTCGCCCTTGAGCGACAGCGCCATCCCCCAAGCGGATGCCCTGTATCTCCCGGGCGGCTATCCCGAGCTGCACCTGCACACGCTGCAAGACAATCGTGCCATGATCGAATCCCTGCGCGCTTTCCACGCCAGCGGCAAACCCATCCACGCCGAATGCGGCGGCATGATGGTGCTGTTTGAATCCATCACCGACAAGCAGGGCGAGCGCGGCACGATGGCTGGCTTGTTGTCCGGTGCCGCCTCCATGCAGCCGCGTCTCGCGGGATTAGGTTTGCAATCCGTCGTGTTGCCGGAAGGTGAGTTGCGCGGCCACACCTTCCACTACTCGCGCACCGAAACAACACTGGAGCCCATTGCCCACGGCGTGCCGCGCCGCCACGGTAGCACCGGCGAAGCGGTGTATCGTTGCGGTAGGCTGACGGCCTCGTACCTGCATTTGTATTTCCCGTCGAATCCGCAGGCGGCAGCAAAGTTGTTCTTGCCATGAAGAGAAAAGCGATTCACCGCGAAGGATGCAAAGGTACGCGAAGGAACCCATGAAAAGTGTTTCCTTCGCGTACCTTTGCATCCTTCGCGGTTCAAGATTTTTCGTGCCGAAAGCAAACCACTCATGACCCGCTTCACCGACTCCGAAATCGCCGCCGTCTATAAAGCCATCGCCGAGCGTCGCGACGTGCGCCACTTCCTGCCCGACCCGCTGGAACCCGAGTTACTCCAGCGCTTGCTCCAAGCCGCGCACCTCGCCCCCAGCGTCGGCTTCATGCAGCCCTGGCGCTTCATCCGCATCAGCGACCGCGCGTTGCGCAACGACATCCATGCCCTGGTGGAGACAGAGCGCATCGCCACCGCCCACGCGCTCAATGAGCGCGAAGACGAATTCATGCGCCTCAAGGTCGAAGGCATCCGCGAGTGCGGCGAAGTGCTGGTGGCCGCGCTCATGGATCGGCGTGACGAACACATCTTTGGCCGCCGTACTCTGCCTGAAATGGACCTAGCCTCCGTTGCCTGCGCCATTCAAAACATGTGGCTAGCCGCCCGCGCCGAGGGTATCGGTATGGGTTGGGTGTCGATGTTCGACCCGGTCAAACTCGGCGCGCTGCTGCGTATCCCCGACGGCGGCAAACCGGTGGCAATTCTTTGTCTGGGCAAGGTGGAAGGCTTCTATCCGAAACCGATGCTGGAGATGGAAGGCTGGGCAGAGCGGCAAGCCCTAGAGGGCTTAGTGTCTGAGAATGGGTGGGGTGAGTGAGGGTGGCCGCGCGTATCAATCGGGGCTGGCGTTAGCGCATACCGCTTGTTTGCCTCGCCCCATCTAAAATCTTGCACAACCTTTCCGCCCCTTGCAGCAATCGCGGGGTGGCGCGATTGATCCAATCCGCTGGGATGAAATGCAGTTGATCGTTTTTTGCGGCGCGTAGGCGGGGCCAGCGTTTCCAGTCGTCGAGCCAGGGCGGGCGTTGAGCGGCCATGCCGCTGGCGACGATCACTTCCGGGTCGGCTTGCAGTACGGCTTCCAGGCTCACGGTCGCGGTCTGGGTGGGCAGATTGGTGAAGATGTTTTCCCCTCCGCACAGACGAATCGCGTCGCCGATGATTTGTTCGCCGCTCACGGTCATGAGCGGGCTATTCCAGATTTGATAGAACACGCGCACGGATGGACGCCCGGCGTAAGCGGTGCGTAGTGCGGCATGCTGCTGGTTGAATTTTCGGACAGCCTGTTGCGCAGTGCTGGCATTGCCGGTGAGGGTGCCGATGCGTTCCAGCGCGCTGGCGATGTCGGCGATGCGCTTAGGTTCGCTCAGATAAATCGGTAGCCCAAGTTGCTTGAGTTTTTCCACCTGCGCGGGCGTGTTGCCGCTGGGCCAGGCGACGATCACGTCGGGCTTGAGCGCGGCGATGGCTTCCATGTCCAGCGAGCGGTAGCCGCCGACGCGGGGAATGCGCTTAGCTTCTTCCGGGTAGTCGCTATAGGCCACTGCACCCACGATGCGGCTGCCTGCACCGACCTCAAACAGCAGTTCCGTGGCGTGGGGCGCGAGGCTGACGATGCGCTTGGGAGCCTGGGTGAGGCGCAGGGTTTGGCCGGTGTCGTCGCGCACAGTGAGGTCAGCGTGGGCGGGGGTGAAGGCGATTGTTAAAAAAAACAAAAAAGCTTGAACCACAGAGGACGCAGAGGACACGGAGTAAAACCAATTACGAATGAAGCGTGCGCCAACGCTGTATGGAGCCGTGTAATGCTTGCTTGATTTTCGCTTTTCCTCCGTGTCCTCTGCGGTGAAAAGGTTTTTTGTTTTCATGCAAGTTTCTCCAGTGCATTTTCCAGTCGATTCCATTCGTCCTCCGTACTCGGCAAACCGAAACGGAAACTCGAAGGCTCATCAAACAGCCGTGTGAGGATGCCTTGCCGTGCGAGCGTCTCGTGCAATTCGGCGGCGCGATCTGAGCAGACCCAATGAAACAGGGCGGTGCCGCCGCTTGGCGCGAGGCTATGCTGCGTGAGCAATGCCGCAAGGCGCGCACTGTCGCGCTGCAATCGTTCACGGGTTTGCTGTTGCCATGCGCTGTCTTGCAGCGCGAGGCGCGTGATGGCGCGAGCGGGGCTGTTGATGGTCCAGGGGCCGAGGACTTCTTGCAGTTGCGTGAGAAGCGCAGGCCAAGCCGCAACGAAACCGACACGCGCACCGGCGAGGCCGAAAAACTTGCCCAGGGAGCGCAGCACGATCAAGCCTTCAGCGCCGGTGTGACGTGCGATGCTGAGTTCAGGTTCGGCGTCGATGAAGGCTTCGTCCACTATCAGCCAGCCGCCACGCGCGGCGAGGCGTGCATGCCAAGCGAGAAGCATGTCGGGCGTGAAGCGTTCGCCGCTGGGGTTGTTGGGGTTGCATAACAGCAGCACGTCGAGATCATCGAGTACAGATTCGATTTCGCTGGCCTTGAGTGCGACAACGCGATGTTGTTTTGCCCAAGCGTGTCTATGTTCGCTGTAAGTGGGGCGCAACATGCCGGCGCGGCAAGCGGCGCGCAGGGTGGGCAGCACTTGAATCGCTGCCTGCGAACCGGAGACGGCAAGTAAATGTGCAGCGCCATAGTAGTTGCGAGCGGCGTCGAGCAGGCCGTCGTCGTCTTCCGGCAGGCGGCGCCATATATCGGCGGGTAGCGCGGGTACCGGCCAGCCATTGGGGTTGATGCCGGTGGAGAGGTCGAGCCAGTCTTTCAACGGGATGCCATAACGCTGCGCGGCTTGTGCGAGCCTTCCACCGTGTTCAAGCATGGAGTGCCGCTCCGATGAATGCGACAACGATCCATAAACACAATCCGCGCTGCACCAAGCTGATCGCTCGCCCGATGTCCGTTGCTTGCGCTGGTTGACCAATGCCCAAGGTGGGGCGCTCTTTTGATGCACCGTGATACATCGCTGCGCCGCCGAGCACAACGCCCAGCGCACCCGCGCCAGAAGCCATCACCGGCCCCGCATTGGGGCTGTACCAGAGGCGGGCTTGCGCGCGCCAGCACTGAAAGGCTTTGCGTGCGTTGCCGAGCAGGGCGTAGGTCAGCGCCGTGAGCCGCGCGGGAATGATATTGAGCACATCGTCGAGGCGCGCCGCCGCCCAGCCGAAATAGAAATAGCGCGGCGTGCGGTAGCCCCACATCGCATCCAGGGTGTTGACGAGGCGATAGGCTACCGCGCCGGGTGCGCCGAGCAGGACAAACCAGAACACCGCGCCGAACACGGCGTCGTTGCCATTTTCCAGCACCGATTCGATGGTGGCGCGGGCGGCGTCATCGCTTCGCATCGATCCTGTATCGCGGCTGACGATCATGCCCACCGCCGTGCGCGCGGTATCGAGGTCGTTGGCGTCGAGTGCATTTTGCACGGCGCGCGCGTGCTGAGCGAGGCTGGTCATGCCGAGGGCGAAATACAGCAGCAGGGTTTGCGCGAGCCAACCCCAAAAGGGAATCTGCGAAATGAAATAGCTGGCGGCGGTGAATGGCGCGAGCAGCAGCAGTACGGCGAGCGTGCCGAGGATTCGAGAGAAAATCGTTAACCGCAGAGGCGCGGAGGCGCGGAGAAAAACAAATCTTGGTGGGATTGAAGCCGCGCCCTGATTTTCAGGGTTGCTTGCGTTCTCTGCGTCTCTGCGCCTCTGCGGTGAAGGTTTGTCAGTATGCGGGTTTACACGCGCTTCCAGCCACGCCGCGATACGCCCGAAGCCAGCCAGCGGATGAAAGCGGCGCGGGTCGCCAAAAAGTTTATCCAGCACCACGGCGCACAAAAGCGCCGCCGGTGTCATGAGATAATCCGGGAATGTCATCGCGCACCCTCATGATTCAGGGCACCACTTCCGATGCCGGCAAGAGCACGCTGGTCGCGGGCCTGTGCCGCGTGCTCTATCGTCGCGGCATTCGCGTTGCGCCGTTTAAGCCGCAGAACATGGCGCTCAACAGCGCTGTGACGGAGGACGGCGGCGAGATTGGCCGCGCCCAGGCGGTGCAGGCTATGGCCTGTGGGCTCGCGCCGCACACTGATATGAATCCCGTGTTGTTGAAGCCGTGCAGTGATACCGGCGCGCAGATCATTATCCAGGGCAAGGTGTTCGGCAATATGGGTGCAGTGGAATACCACGCCTACAAACCGCGCGCCATGGCAGCGGTGCTGGAATCGCATGCGCGTCTTGCGGCGCAATATGAGTGCGTGGTGGTCGAAGGCGCGGGCAGCCCGGCAGAGATCAATTTGCGCGAGCGCGACATTGCCAATATGGGTTTTGCCGAAGCCATCGATTGCCCGGTGATTTTGGTGGCGGACATCGATCGCGGCGGTGTGTTCGCGCATCTGGTGGGCACGCTGGCCTTGCTGTCCGAATCCGAGCGCGCGCGGGTGCAGGGTTTCGTCATTAATCGCTTTCGCGGCGATTTGAGTCTGCTGCAAAGCGGGCTGGATTGGCTGGAGCAGCATACCGGCAAGCCGGTGCTCGGTGTGTTGCCGTATCTGCACGGCCTGCATCTGGAGGCGGAGGATGGGTTTTTTGGGCAGGTTGAACATGCGCAGAGCGATGGCGCGCGCTTGCGCGTGGTGGTGCCGCGCTTGCCGCACATCAGCAACCATACCGATTTTGATCCGCTGCGTTTGCATCCGCAAGTGGCGTTCAGTTACGTTGGTGCGGGCGAATTGATACCGCCCGCCGATCTGATTATTTTGTCCGGCAGCAAAAACGTGCGCGCTGATCTTGACTGGCTGCGCGCGCAGGGTTGGGAAGATGTGCTGCGTACGCATCTGCGTTATGGCGGTAAGGTGATGGGCGTGTGTGGCGGTTTTCAGATGTTGGGAAACGTGCTGCGCGACCCGCTGGGGCTGGAAGGCCCCGCGGGCGATAGTGCAGGTTTCGGTTGGCTCGATATGGAAACCGTGCTCGAACCTGTAAAAAAATTGGCGCGAGTGGAAGGCGTGTTGAGTTGGAACAATGCGGCTGTCACCGGCTACGAAATTCATATGGGCGTGAGCCGTGGCCCGGCATTGTCGTGCCCCGTCGTGAACATCGATGCGCGCAGCGACGGTGCGGTGTCCCTTGATGATCGCGTGCTCGGCACCTATCTGCATGGCGTGTTCGATCATCCCGCCGCCTGCGATGCCTTGCTCGCCTGGGCTGGTCTGACCAAGCCCGCCACGCCGGATTACCGCGCGCTGCGCGAGGCACATTTGGATCGGTTGGCGGATGCGATGGAAGCACATTTGGATTTCGATAAGCTCGCGCAATGGTTGCCTGATTTGTAAAAAAGCATTTCACCGCAGAGGACGCGGAGGACACGGAGTAATGCAGAAGCAAGGTCAAATACCCGAGACACTTTTGCGTTTATCGCTTTAGCCCTGGGTTTACTCCGTGTACTCCGCGTACTCCGTACCCCGGAGGGTAGGCTGCGCGCTGGTTCAAACTTTTCAAGTTTTCAACGGATACGGCAGCCCCGCCACCATGAGGGTTACACGCTCGCAAATTCTCGCCACTTCCTGATTCAGCCAACCCGCTTCATCGCTGAAACGGCGGCTCAATTCGCCCAGCGGCACGATGCCCATGCCTACTTCGTTACTCACTAGGATGATGTGTCCGGCTAGCGTCGGCAAGGTTTCTAAAAACGCGGCGCGTTCGCGTTGGAACAATGCATCATCGTTGGCGCACAGCAAGTTGGTGAGCCACAGGGTGAGGCAATCCGCCAGTAGGCAATGATTGGGCGCGGCATGTTGTTGCAGCGCTCGCGCCAAATGCAGCGGTTCTTCAACGATATTCCAATCAGCAGGCCGGCGCGCTTGATGTTGCGCAATGCGCGCCGCCATTTCGCCATCCCCGGCGGTGGCAGTGGCGATATAGCTCACCACCAAACCGCTTTCGCTGGCGCGTTGCTCTGCCAGCGAACTTTTACCGGAACGGCTGCCGCCGAGGATGAGTTCTTTCATTTGGGGTGGTAGTCGAAGCCGACGAAAATATTTCGATCCGGCGTGTTATAGGTTTTCGCGAGTTCGTATTGCTTATCGAACACGTTGTTGAGGCGCGCCACAAAACTTAGCGCCTTGCTATAGGTATATCCCGAATGCAGGTTGAAAACAGTATAGCCGCCCAAGGGTTTGGTGTTGTTGGCGTCGTCGTAGCGTTTTCCGGAGGCGTTGAGTTCGCCGCCGTATGACCATGCGCCCGATTGGTAGTCGATGCCAGCAGTGGCCGTTTGCTTGGCGCGGCGATTGAGCAACAGATTGTTGGTTTCATTGCGCGGATTTTGCGCGGTGGCGCTTGCACGGAGATTGAAATTATCCACGCGACCGTGATACGACAGCGTCGCGCCAGTGATGCTGGCGCGCTGGGTTTGCGAGACAACAGTGCCTGAGTTGATCAAGTCAGAAATTTGATTGTCGAAATACACCAGGCTGACATGTTGTGCAGCATGATCGAAATGCACACCAGCTTCTTTGTTGACGGCTCTTTCAGGGCGTAGCGTCGATATGCCGTAATTGGGGAAATACAGCTCGTTGAAAGTGGGCGCACGGAAGGCGGTGCCAATGCTCGCATTCGCACGCCAAGCTTTTGTGAATTGATAGCCGTAAGCTGCCGAGCCGGTAGCGTGGCTTCCGAATTGCGAGTTGTCGTCATTGCGCACGTTGAGTTGCGTGCTGTGCGCACCGAACCGGCCTTGATAACCCGCGAAATACGAATGAACCGCACGCTTGCTGACGGTGTAACTGGTGGTGCTGGTCACGTGCTGACGGTTGTGCTCCGTGCCAAGCGTGAAGCGACCGACACCGGTTTCCAGATCGTTTTGCCACGAGAGCTGTTCTTGGTCAGTGCGAAACTTGGTCCAGCTTGTAGAGGTTAAGCTGCGCAAATCATCGAAGGAGCGGCCAATTCGTATCTGGCTTTTCCAGTCGGGCAAGAAGCGATCCTGGCTATAGAAGCCATAGGCGGCGAGCGTTTGATTGTTGCGTGAGTCGTAAGTGCGCGAGCCGTCGAAATGGCCTTTGCCATTGCTGTAAAAACCAGTGGCTCCGAATTCATGCTGATCATTCAGGCGATGGCTGAGTTTTGCACTCGCGCTGGTATTGCGATACGGATCGTTGTCAGGGTTGTAAGTGCTGCTCGTGGTGTCGCCGATGGCGGAGAAACTATCGGTGCTCTCATGCGCTATCTCGAGATTGAAATTCACTCCCCCCAGTTTGCCGTTGCCCCCGGCATTGACTTGGTACAGTCCGCGCGAGCCCGCGCCGCCACCGAGGTGGAAACCAGGCGCCGCGCCGCCGGATTTGGTGAAAATTTGAATTACGCCGCCAATCGCTTCCGAGCCATAGAGGTGACTGCCCGGCCCGCGCAGCACTTCAATATGTTCGATCTGGCCCAGCGGAATTTTCTCCAGTGCGGTCGTGCCTGTAGTGGCGGAGTTGATGCGCATGCCGTCAATCAATACCAAGGTGTGGTTGGCATTTGCGCCGCGAATGAAGACGCTGCTGTTAGTGCCTGCGCCGCCGTTCGCGCTAAATTCTATACCCGGCAGGCTGCGTAGCAATTCCGGTAATGTGGTTTGTCCGGCGCGCTGAATGTCTTCCTGCGTGATAACGGAAATATCGTTCAACAACTCGCGCACCGGGGTCGGGGTGCGAGTGGCGGTAACCACCAGCGT
>JAUXTZ010000037.1 GCA_030681095.1 Burkholderiales bacterium | reverse complement strand
GCGCTTAAAATGCGCGGTTTTCGCTAATTCAAAGCTTTTAGGAGAGAGTCATGGCCAATTCGGCACAAGCCCGCAAACGCGCGCGTCAGTCAATCAAACAGAATATGCACAACGCGAGCCTGCGCTCGGAGTTGCGTACTGCAATCAAGAAAGTGCAAAAAGCGGTTGGCGCCGGCGACAAAGCCGCCGCCCAGAAGATTTATCAAGAATCCGTCAGTGTTATCGACCGCATCGCGGACAAGAAAATTGTCCACAAAAACAAAGCTGCTCGCCATAAGAGCCGCTTGTCTGCACAAATCAAAGCCTTGGCTTAATATCCTTCACCTGAAAGCGGGGGGCCGTCAACTCGCGACGACCGCCGCTTCAGGATGGGTTTTCAGCCCATTCTTTACGTTTTTCAGTTGCAAATCCTCATCACCCAGAGAAAACGCCAGGCTTGCGGATCCAGCCCCACTGGCTTTTGTTCGCCCCTCATCAAGTCCTACAAATTTCGCCTAAGCCAACAAAATATAAAGATAAATCCATCTCAATCAGCAAGCATTCGCTCCACCTAATTTTATTTTCCGCTTGCATGAGACGGCGGTTTCGCTAAAAATATCCGACTGTATCGCTACACCATTCCTAAACCATCGTGCAATTCAAGGAGGAAACGCATGAAAAATCCATTGGACTCTCTCTGGGGGACGGTCATTTCCGGCCTCATCCTGACCGTAGTGTTGTACTACGTCGCCATCAACTTTCTGATTAAGGGGTAAGCAACATGGAACAATCGATTGTGACGATGGCCATTTTCCGCTGGATTCACTTTATGGCGGGCGTGATGTGGATCGGTTTGCTGTATTACTTCAATTTCGTGCAAGTCGCCGCGCTGAAAGACGCGACTGCCGACGGCACCAATGCAGGCATCACCAAGCATATCGCGCCACGCGCCTTGTTTTTCTTCCGTTGGGCAGCCTTGGTAACCTGGCTGGCGGGCGCTGCGCTGTTGGGTGCGCGTTTTGTGCCGGCATTTACGCTGCAACCTTCTGCCGCCATGATCGGTCTGGGCGCCTGGCTCGGCACCATCATGTTGTTCAACGTATGGGGCCTGATTTGGCCTAACCAGAAGAAGATCCTGGGCATGAAGCCCGCAAGTGATGCGGAAAAGGCTACCGCCCGCCGGGTCGCCTTCTTGGCTTCGCGCACCAATACCATGCTCTCCATCCCCATGCTGTTCTTCATGGGCGTAGGGGTGCACGGCATCTAAAAACGCCTTATAATTTAGCGCTTACGCAATCCACACGGCGGCTTTTGCCGCCGTGTGCTTTTTTGGTGAGTTGAAATGTCGCATTTGATGAATACCTATGCCCGGCTCCCTGTCGCCTTCGCACGCGGCGAAGGCGTGTGGCTGTGGGATACCGAGGGTCGGCGCTACCTGGATGGCGTGGCCGGTGTCGCGGTCAATACCTTGGGCCATGCCCATCCCAAGCTCACCCAGGCGATTTGCGAGCAGGCCAAGACCTTGATCCACAGCTCCAATCTTTACCAAATTCCGCTGCAAGAAAAGCTCGCCGACAAACTGTGCGAGATATCCGCCATGGATAACGTTTTTTTCTGCAATTCCGGCTGCGAAGCGAACGAGGCCGCGATCAAATTGGCTCGGCTCTATGGTCATCAGAAAGGCATCGAAGTCCCCACCATCGTGGTGATGGACAAAAGCTTCCACGGCCGCACTATGGCGACGCTCACCGCCACCGGCAGCCGCAAAGTACAAGCCGGGTTCGAGCCGCTGCTGGCCGGTTTCGCGCGCGTGCCATACAACGATGTGGAGGCAGTGCGCCAAGCCGCCGCGCACAATAAAAGCATCGTCGCCTTGCTGGTAGAACCGGTACAGGGCGAAGGCGGCATCAACATTCCCGATGCCGACTATCTCGCCGCCTTGCGCCAAATTTGCGACGACAATGGCTGGTTGTTCATGCTGGACGAAGTGCAAAGCGGCATTGGCCGCACCGGCACCTGGTTCGCGCATCAACATACCGCGATTAAACCCGATGTGATGACCTTGGCCAAAGGCCTGGGCAGCGGTGTGCCCATCGGTGCTTGTCTCGCGCGCGGCGCGGCCGCCGACTTGTTCAAACCCGGCAATCATGGCTCCACTTTTGGCGGCAATCCGTTGGCGTGTACCGCGGCGCTCACCACCCTGCAAGCCATCGAGGACGAAGGCCTGCGCCAGAACGCCACCCGCATCGGGCAATTCATCGTGGAAGGTTTCAAACATGCGCTGGCCGGCGAAGTCGGTGTGACGCAGGTGCGCGGTCACGGCCTAATGATCGGCATCGAGCTCGACCGGCCCTGCGCCGATTTGGTGAAACAAGCACTTGCGCAAGGTTTCATCATCAACGTGACCTCGGATAAAGTCATCCGCTTGGTGCCGCCGCTCATCATCAATGAACAGGAAGCAAGCGCACTCGTCGCGGGCGTAGCCGTGCTGGTGAAGGAATTTCTTGCCCAGGCGGCCTAATCATGCCCATCAAGCATTTTCTGCAATTCAAAGATTTC
>JAUXTZ010000029.1 GCA_030681095.1 Burkholderiales bacterium | reverse complement strand
AAGTGTTCCATGCGCTGAAAAAAATTCTCGATGGCCAAGGCCATGTCACGACGGTGGGCGACGAAGGTGGTTTTGCGCCCAATCTGGAGAATAACGAAGCCGCGCTCAAGGTCATCATGGAAGCGATCAAGGCTGCGGGTTACACGCCTGGCGCCGATATCGCTATTGGCATCGACTGCGCCAGCTCCGAGTTTTATGAAAATGAACGCTATACCCTGGCCTCGGAAAAACGCGCGCTGACCTCGGCTGAATTTACCGATCTCTTGGCTAGCTGGTGCGACAAGTATCCGATCATCAGTATTGAAGACGGCATGAGCGAGCATGACTGGGCAGGCTGGAAGCTGCTCACCGATAAGCTCGGCAAGAAAGTGCAGCTAGTTGGCGACGATCTATTCGTGACCAACACCAAGATTCTGCGCGAGGGTATCCAGCAGGGCGTGGCGAATTCGATCCTGATCAAAATCAACCAAATCGGCACGCTGACCGAGACCTTTGCCGCGATCGAAATGGCCAAGCGCGCCGGCTACACCGCCGTGGTGTCGCACCGTTCGGGCGAGACCGAGGATACGACGATCGCGGACATTGCCGTCGCCACCAACGCGCTGCAAATCAAAACCGGTTCACTTTCACGCTCGGATCGCATGGCCAAATACAATCAACTGTTGCGCATCGAAGAAGAACTTGGTGATAGCGCCACCTATCCCGGCCGCGAGGCGTTCTACCAAATCAGCTGATGAACCTGCGCTGGCTCACCCTTATTCTGGTTGGGCTGATTGCCGCGCTGCAATATCCTTTGTGGCTGGGCAAAGGCAGCTGGCTCAAGGCATGGGAAGTCGACCAAGAGCTTTCCAAGCAGAAGCTGGAAAATACTCGCCTTAAGGCCCGCAACAGTTCATTGGAGGCGGAAGTCAAAGACCTGAAGACGGGTTATGGCGCCATCGAAGAGCGCGCTCGATCCGAGTTGGGCATGCTGAAGCAGGACGAGATATTTTTTCAGGTGCTGGAAGAGGCTAAGCCAGTCGCAACGCCGCTTTCACCTACGGCCAAATCCCCAGCCAAACCCCCAGTCAAGCCGAACTAAGCTACGAAGCATTCGAGATGGCGCTGGCCATCGCCGCGCACGAAACGGATGATGCCCGCCTTGTCTTCCGCCAGTTTAAGCGCGGTCTCGAATTCCGCGCTGGACGGCACATTTTCGTAGATTTCCATCCACAGCAAGGGCTCATCACGTTTTTTCAGCAGCCGACCGGCGACGCTGAAATGCGCTTCCATCTCATATTGGATTTGCTTGACCGCGGCGTCGGCTTCTAGCAATTGCTCAGGAGCAACGCGGTAATAAATGTAGTAGTGGAACATGGTTGAAGGTGATCTGCTTACGCCGGGATGGCATAAGGCAGCACGCCTAATTTCAGCGTGGGTCCATCCACCGATTTCCAGTGAATGGCGTTGCCTGCCACGCTCGCTATTTGAATCACCGCCAGTACGTCATAGCCACCGCTGGGCGCGGGCGCTGCGTTAACGATCATGCCGGCCGCTTGATCGGGAATATCGGCGCTGAACAATTCATCCCCCGGAGCAGGGGCAGTATCCAACTTCAGATTGCCAACATACATGCGGCGTTTGAGTTTGCCCAAGTATTGGGTGCGGGCCACGATTTCCTGACCGGGATAGCAGCCCTTCTTGAAGTTCACGCCGCCAATCAATTCATAGTTGACCATCTGCGGCACGAATGCTTCCTGCGTGCCGGGCAAAATGGTGGGGATGCCCGCGCGTATCATCAGCCCATCCCAACAGGCCGTGCCCACCGCTTTGGCTTGCTGCGTCAGTTTGTTCCATATCGTGCTGGCTTGATCCGGTGCAATCAGTAATTCGAATAGGTCGCCGGGCAAACGCAAAATGCTGCCGCTGGCATGATGCGCTAAACCATGCACCATGGTCGGTGCTACGCCTAGCACGTTGGTCACTACCGCTTGCGCGCCCGGGCCACCCACGCCTAGACGTACCCAGGCATCGCTTACGTCGCTGACTTTTACTTTCGAACGCATCACAAACATACTGAGGCGCTTTTGAATCGGCTCGCGCAAGCTTGCGGGCAATTGCGCGAGATAGCTATGCGACGCGTCTTGCCAGAGCAGAAAATTAGCGATCATGCGGCCCTTGGGGGAGCAGTAGCTGGTGAGCTGGCTATTGCCGCCATCGAGCAGGCGCAGGTCGTTGGAGAGTTGGCCTTGCAAATAGGTTTGCACATCTTCGCCCGCGAATTGGATCAGGCTCAGGTCGGATAGATCAGCTACAATGGTTTGATCAAGTGCATAGCGCAACTCGGTCGACGCATCGCCAAAATGCTGAACCCGGCCGTTTTGGATGGCGGCGCCAAAGGACTCGAGAAAAGTTTGCCAGCTTGCATTCATGTCGGATAAAACCTGTGAAAAATGGGGTTGAAATACTTAGCCAAGGTTCGTTTACATAATGGCGATCCAAGCATTTTACCAGCACGCATGAAATCTAATCGTCCTGTTTATCTTGATTTACGCCGCATCCGGCAGCCTTTGCCGGCCATTGTTTCTTTTTTGCATCGGGTCAGTGGGGCTTTTTTATTTCTGGGTATTCCCCTTTTACTCATCGCATTCGAAGCTTCCCTGGCAGGGCCGGATTCATTTGTCGCGACGCTCGGCCATCCGCTGATCAAGCTTGCGCTATTCATCTTGCTCGCGGCATATTTCTACCACTTCTTTGCGGGCCTACGTTTTTTGCTGCTCGATCTAGGCTGGGGCGTGGCGCTAGCGCAAGCACGTCGTGCATCGTGGGCGGTGCTATTGGCGGCGGCTGTCTGCGCGGCTACTCTCGGAGCCTGGCTATGGTGAAACGCATCGTCTCGGGCGCGCACTATGGTTTAAAGGATTGGCTGGTACAGCGCTTCACCGCAGTGATCATGCTGATTTATACCTTGGCCTTGCTAGGCTGGTTAGTCATGCAGCGACCGGTGGATTACGACGCTTGGCGCGCCTTGTTCGGTGCGGCCTGGATGCGCTATTTTACCCTGCTGTTTGCCTTCAGCCTGTTGCTCCACGCCTGGGTCGGCGTGCGCGATATTCTGATGGATTATGTGCACCCGACCCGGCTGCGCTTACCCTTGCAAGTTGCCACCATTGTGGCGTTGTTGATTTATTCGATGTGGACGGTGAATATTTTGTGGAGCGTCACATGAGTTTGCCCAAGCGTACCTTTGATGCCTTGGTGATCGGCGCCGGCGGCGGCGGTTTGCGCGCAGCGCTGCAGCTCGCCGATGCTGATTTAAAAGTCGCGGTCGTGTCCAAGGTATTTCCCACCCGCTCGCATACCGTGGCCGCGCAGGGTGGCATCAACGCTGCGCTCGGCAATGTCTCGCCCGACAACTGGCATTGGCACATGTACGACACCATCAAAGGCTCGGACTATCTGGGCGATCAGGATGCCATCGAATTCATGTGCCGCGCGGCGGCGCAGACGGTACGCGAATTAGAGCATTTCGGCTTGCCGTTCTCGCGCCTGGATAACGGAAAGATCTACCAGCGCACTTTCGGCGGCCAATCCACCCACTTTGGCCAGGGCCAAGCAGTGCGCGCTTGCGCCGCCGCCGATCGAACCGGCCACGCCATGCTGCACACGCTGTATCAGCAGAATATTCGCGCCAAGACGCATTTCTTCGACGAGTTCTACGCCCTTGATCTGGTGAAGGATGAAGAGGGCTATGTCTTGGGCGTAGTGGCCTTGGAAATCGAAACCGGCGAGCCGCTGCTGATCGAAGCCCGCACCACGCTGCTCGCGACCGGCGGTGCGGCGCGCATTTTCCGCACCTCCACCAACTCGCTGATCAACACCGGCGATGGCTTGGGCATGGCGCTACGCGCCGGCATTCCGCTGCAAGACATGGAGTTTTTCCAATTCCACCCGACCGGTATCGCCGGCGTGGGCAATCTGATTTCCGAAGCAGCGCGCGGCGAGGGTGGTTTTCTGGTGAACCGGCATGGCGAGCGCTTTATGCAGCGCTATGCGCCGGCGACTACCGATCTGGCCAGTCGCGATGTGGTGAGTCGCGCCATTCTCACTGAAGTGCGCGCGGGCAACGGTTGCGGCGAGCAGGGCGATCATGTCTGGCTCAAGCTGGATCATCTGGGTGCGGACAAAATCAAATCGCGCCTACCCGGCATCCGCGACCTGGCGCGCCGTTTCGCCCACGCCGATCCGATCGACGCGCCGATTCCAGTCTTTCCCACCGCGCATTACATGATGGGCGGCATCCCGAGCAATCGCCATGGCCAAGTCGTGGCGCCGACCGCCACCGGGCCGGAAGAAGCCGTACCCGGGCTGTACGCGGTGGGCGAATGCGCCTGTGTGTCGGTACATGGCGCCAATCGTCTGGGTGGCAATTCGCTGCTCGATATCGTAGTGTTCGGCCGTGCTGCCGGCAGCCATATGTTGGATTATTTACGTGAGAATCCTTATCCGCGACCAATCCCGAGAGAAGCCACCGAGCTTGCGCTTGCCCGTTTGGCGCGCTGGGAACGGGGTGGGCAGGGTGAATCGATCCCCAAAATACGCGAAGCGATGCGCAAAGTAATGGAAGATCACTGTGGCGTTTTCCGCTCCAGCGCGGGCTTACGCGAGGGGGTGGATAAAATGCAAGTCCTGCGCGAGCGCTTTTCGCGCGCAGTGCTGCACGATCAGAGCAAAATCTTCAACACCGCGCGCATCGAAGCGCTGGAGTTGGAAAATATGCTGCAAACGGCGCTGGCGAGCATTGTCTCGGCCAGTGGCCGGCAGGAGAGCCGGGGCGCGCATTCGCAGGTGGATTTCCCGGCGCGCGACGATAAAAATTGGCTGAAGCACAGCTTGTATTTCCTCGAGGGCGGCCGCCTCGACTACAAACCGGTGCGCTTGAAACCGCTTACCGTCGAATCTTTTCCCCCCGTTCCCCGCACCTATTAGAAAAGGCCGGATACCGATGCGTTTCTCTATTTATCGCTATAACCCGGAATCCGGCGCAAAACCCAGCATGCAGGATTACACGCTCGATATCGCGCCGGAAGGCAAGATGTTGCTCGATGCGATTTTGGCGCTCAAAGACATCGACCCCACTTTGTCGGTACGCCGCTCCTGCCGCGAAGGCGTGTGCGGTTCGGATGCGATGAACATCAACGGTCAAAATGGTTTGGCTTGCATCACGCCCTTGGCCGATTTAAAACAACCGATTGAACTGCGCCCGCTGCCGGGCCTGCCGGTGATACGCGATTTGATCGTGGATCTGACACAGTTTTATCAGCAATACCGCTCGATTCAACCCTACCTGATTAATCATGATCCAGAGCCGGAGATCGAGCGTTTGCAATCGCCCGCCGAGCGCGCCGAGTTGGATGGCGTGTATGAATGCATGCTATGCGCTTGCTGCTCTACTGCTTGCCCTTCATTCTGGTGGAACCCGGATAAATTCGTCGGCCCCGCCGGCTTGTTGCAAGCCTATCGCTTCATCATTGATAGCCGCGACCAAGCCACCAATGCGCGGCTGGACGATTTGGAAGATCCTTACCGCTTGTTTCGTTGCCACGGCATCATGAATTGCGTCGAAGTTTGCCCCAAGGGCCTCAATCCCACCGAAGCCATCGGCAACATCAAAGCACTGCTTGTGAACCGTACCGTATGAGCGAAATGAACCGCCTGCGCTGGAAATGCAGGCGCGGCATGCTTGAACTCGATCTGGTGCTGAATCAATTTCTGGAGCAGGACTATTCGGCATTGGATGCTGGCTCGAAACAAGCGTTTGACACGCTGCTCGAAGCTGGAGATGAAGAATTATGGACGCTCATTTCTGATGAGCAAGCCAGCGCCGCCCCCGAGTTGCAAGCCGTGATTGGCCGGCTGCGCACATGCTGAGACTATCGCTCAAGTCTTCCCGCCAGTTGGCCGCCGGGCTAGCGCTTG
>JAUXTZ010000027.1 GCA_030681095.1 Burkholderiales bacterium | reverse complement strand
ACATAGGCCGGGGTGCCGATCGCCTGGGCGATATCGCTTAAAGGGACATCCTCAGCAAAGAGGCGTCCCGCACGGTACTCGAACGGATTCACTGCTTTATATCCTGATTCGGCGTTGGGGCAGGGGTGGTCTGACTAGGTGCGGATTGCGCAGCGGGTGCGGGCAGCACCAGCGGGCCTTTGAAACCGCAAGCTTGCAGCCCGAGGCTAAGGGCCAATATGATGAGAGGAGTGCGCATCGGGTTCACGTCAATCAAAATGAACTCGCATCTTATCAGGGAAAAATCATGACCGAAACCGAGTTCAATCAGCTAGTCGACGCCACCTTCCTCAAAATCGAGGCCGCGCTCGATGCGAGCGATGCCGACCTCGATTACGAAACCGCAGGCGGCATTCTCAGCCTCGAATTCGAGGGTGGCAGCAAAATCATCATCAACCGCCAAGGCCCCACGCAGGAAATCTGGGTGGCGGCCAAATCGGGAGGCTACCATTATCGCTGGGACGGTGCCGCCTGGCGCAACACCCGCGATGGCTCGGAATTATTCCAATCGCTCTCCACCTACGCCAGCCAGCAGGCGGGGGAAGACGTTAAGTTGAGCTAACGCTGTGAGCTGTACCCCCGACCCTGACGCCTGAATCCTGATGTCTGTCGCCTCAAATATGGTATCGTAACGAAACCGATTTTTGATCCGGCTGCGCCTGGCTGGGCTTTTGGAGGGTTTTATGCGCAAGAACGCTTTCACCCTGCTGGAATTAACCGAACGTTTAGGTAATGTGATCCGCGCCGAGATGCGCCGCGTGGGCAGCACCTACCGCTTGCACCCGGTTCACCTACAAGCTTTGAGCTATCTGAAACAAGCCAACCGTTACAGCAATACCCCTCAGGCGCTGACCGAATACTTAGGCCTGACCAAGGGCACGGTATCGCAAAGCCTGCTGCTGCTGTATCGGAAAGGCTTGGTCGCGCGCTATGTGGATGAGGCGGATAAGCGGGTGGTGCGGCTCAAGCTTTCCGCCGCCGGCAAACGCCTGATGAAAGACGCCCAGTTGGCCCCCGTTTGGCAAACCGCCGCTGCGAATGTGAGCCCGGCGCGGGTCAAAACCACGGTGCTGGTGTTGCTGGAAACGCTGCGTAACCTGCAAGCCATGCAAAACGAGCGGCCCTTCGGCGTATGCAATACCTGCGTCCATCTGCAACGGGAGAGCGCGCGTATTTACAACTGTGGGCTGACTAATGATCGGCTGGCGGTGCCGGAGACGCGGCAGATTTGCCGCCTGCACACGCCGCAATAGGGTTACAACAGATTAAAAAACCGCAAGAAAGGACTGGCCAAGCTCGGTGTCCGGATCATCTTGCGGTAATCCCCGGCTTTGAATAGCAATTGGCCGTTTTGCACAGCCACCCCCAGGCTGGAAAGCGTGAGCGGCTTGGATCGCCATATCAGCCATTGCTCGGGCAGGGCGCGCAGATCCCAATCGATGGCCGGCAGTTGCGCGACCTTATTTACTAGCCCGGCGCGCTCCACTTTGCCATTGACGACATCCAGCAAAATGCTGGGCGCTTCTTGCCCAGGGTAGCCAAAAGCGAGCACGGCGCAGAAGCCAATCTCAGCCAAGGGCCTGACCATCTCGGTATCGGCGTTCCATTTCTGGGCGAAGCCTTCTACCCATGCTTGCGTAAAAAATTCCATACATATCCTTTACTACTGGAGCGCTGCCCGTGCACGCAGAATGGCGGCGCGCACCGTTTGCGGTGCGGTGCCGCCTATATGGCTGCGGCTCGCCAGCGAACCTTCCAGGGTCAAGACTTCAAATACGTCCGGGCCGACTAAATCCGAGAATTGTTTGAGCGTCTCTAAGGGTAGATCCGCCAAATCGCAGTGCTGCTCCTCAGCGTAGCGCACAGCGCGCGCCACCGCCTCGTGCGCATCGCGGAACGGCAGGCCTTTTTTCACCAAATAATCGGCCAAGTCGGTCGCGGTGGCGAAACCCTCGCGTGCTGCGGCGCGCATCGCTTCCGCGTTGACCGTGAGGCCGCCCATCATGTCGGCATACAGGGTCAGGCTATCCAGCACCGTGTCCACGGTATCGAACAGCGGTTCTTTATCTTCTTGGTTATCCTTATTGTAGGCCAAGGGTTGGCCTTTCATTAGGGTGAATAAACCCATCAAATGGCCGATCACGCGCCCGGTTTTGCCGCGCACCAATTCCGGCACATCCGGGTTGCGCTTCTGCGGCATGATGGAAGAGCCGGTGCAAAAGCGGTCGGCGAGCCGGATAAAGCCGTAGCGCGGGCTCATCCACAGAATCAGCTCTTCGGAAAAGCGCGATAGATGGATCATGATCAAAGCGCAGGCATGGGTCGTCTCGATCGCAAAATCGCGGTCGGATACGGCATCGAGCGAGTTTTCGCATAGACCGTCGAAGCCGAGCAAGGCTGCCACCCGCTCGCGCTGAATGGGGTAGCTGGTGCCGGCCAAGGCCGCGCTGCCCAAGGGCAGTTGGTTCACACGTTTGCGCGCATCACTCAAGCGGCCCGCGTCGCGCTTCATCATTTCAAAATAGGCCATGAGGTGATGGCCGAAGGTGACCGGCTGCGCCACTTGCAGGTGGGTGAAACCAGGCATGACAGTGTCGGCGTGCGTTTCGGCCAGGTCGAGCAGGTCGAGCTGAAAGGCGCGGATGCGATCCTGCAGCCGGTCGATGGCGTCGCGCAAATATAGCCGGATGTCGGTCGCCACCTGGTCATTGCGGCTGCGGGCGGTGTGCAGGCGCTTACCCGCATCGCCCGCCAGCTCGGTCAGCCGACGCTCGATATTCATGTGCACATCTTCTTGATCGACCGACCAATTGAATTTGCCAGACTCGATCTCGCCCCGGATGCGCTCCATGCCGAGCCGGATATTGCCCAGATCGGTCTCCGACAATAAGCCTACTTCGGCCAGCATTTGCGCGTGCGCGAGGGAGCCTTGGATGTCGAACAACGCCAGCCGCTTGTCGAAGGTGACCGACGCGGTAAAGCGTTTCACCAACTCGTCCACCGGCTCGCTAAAGCGTCCGGACCAAGCGCTACCGCTTTGTTTTTCTTGCATCGGGAATAGGCCTTAACCACAATAGACAGATGCCAAGTATAAATCAAAATAATGCCTACCCCGTCACGCTGCCGGACTTCTGCAATCTGGGCGTGATGCTGCGAGTGTTGGTGATCGTCAATCTCATGGGGCTAGCCGCTGCACTGGTGCGGGTGCATGGCTATGCCGCGGTGTGGGGGGAGCTGCAACAGGTTTCACTCATGCTGCAGCCTGCGCTGCTCTTATGCCTGGCGCTTTTGTGCCTGCTCAAAAAACCACTGCTGCGATTGCCTTATCACTATGGTGTGGCAGCGGTGCTGGCCATTGCGCTGATCTGCGTTACGGCGGTGCATGTGCTGCTGTTGAACCGAATTTTTATGTTTGAGGGCGCGGGCCGGCTCGACCACGCCTGGTTGCTGACTGGTCTGACCACCGCCACGCTATTGGTGTATTTCAATATGCGCAGCCGCATCCTCTCCCCGGCGATCGGCGAGGCGCGGCTGCAAGCGCTGCAAGCGC
>JAUXTZ010000025.1 GCA_030681095.1 Burkholderiales bacterium | reverse complement strand
GAGTTCAATCCGGTCAACCCCCTGGCGGGCAATAAAAAGGAATGGCTGCTCAACAACCGGGACCACCGCAAGTTGCTGGTGGTCGACGGCCGCGTCGCCTTCATCGGCGGCATCAATATCAGCGAATCTTATTCCAGCGGCCCATCCACTAAGTCAGCCCGAAAAAAGGGGCCGAGCACCGTCGGTTGGCGCGACACCCACTTGCAGCTCGAAGGGCCGGTGGTGGCGGAGTTCCAGAAGCTGTTCATGGACACCTGGACTAAACAAAAGGGCCCGCCGCTGGCTCAGAAAAACTACTTTCCCAAACTCGACAAACAGGGTGACGAGATCGTGCGCGCCATCGGCAGCGCCTCTGCTGATCCCCACAGCTTGATCTATCTCACGCTGCTATCCGCGATCGACAATGCGGAACAGCAGGTCCACATCACCAACGCCTATTTTGCGCCCGATCCGCAATTGCTCAAGGCCTTGACCAGCGCGGCGCGGCGCGGCGTCGAGGTGAAGCTAATTTTGCCGAGCCATACCGATTCTTGGACGGTATTCCATGCCGGGCGCTCGCATTTTTCCAAACTGTTGCGTTCTGGCGTCAAGATCTACGAGCGGCGTGGTGCAGTGATGCATTCCAAGACCGCCTCCATTGACGGCGTTTGGTCGACCATCGGTTCAACCAATCTGGATTGGCGCAGCTTCCTGCACAACGATGAACTCAATGCGGCGATTCTGGGTCGGGATTTTTCCCGGCAAATGGAAGCTATGTTCACCAAGGATTTGGCGCAGTCCGACGCCATCGACCTCGATAGCTGGGAGCAACGGTCGCCGCTGTTCCGATTAAAAGAGTGGGCGGCACGGCTCGTGGAATATTGGCTATAGTTAAATTCGGCTAGCGGCAAGTTTGCAGACATTACCTTATGTACGCTACCGCACTGATAGTTTCTGGGGTTGCGATTAATCTGTTTTCTACGCCAGGTTATTAACCGATGTATTGATTTCACGACGACGGTTGGCGTAGTTGTAACCCAAGCGGTGCTTATTGATTACGTTAAGAGGAGAAAAAAATGCTAGGAACCATACTGTTGATTGTGATCGTACTGCTGCTGCTTGGTGCGATCCCAAGCTGGCCACACAGCCGAAACTGGGGTTATGCCCCGAGCGGTGTACTGGGCACGATATTAATCATCGTACTCATTTTGTTTTTAATGGGGCGGCTATAACGCGCTAGCTCAGATGCGCTGCAAGGCGAATCAAGGGAAACAAAAAGCAGCACTTTGATCGCCCCTCAACCTGGCTACAAATTTGTTTTTAAACTCACTAAGGAGATTTGTCATGAAACAACTTAATAAATATTTTTCGGCTTTATTCTTGAGCGTGTTGTTGCTGTCTTTCCTGGGTTGCGCATCTACGCCGCAAAAAGAGGGCACCGGCGAATATGTCGATGATGCCGTTATCACCACCAAAGTGAAGGCTGCTATTTTCAATGAGCCAACGCTGAAATCCACCGAGATTAATGTTGAAACCTTTAAGGGTGTCGTGCAATTGAGCGGTTTCGTCAGTTCCCAAGACGGTATCAATAAAGCCATTAGCCTCACACGCAGTGTGAAGGGTGTGGTTTCGGTCAAGAACGACATGCGACTGAAGTAATGATGTTCCACCTAGGTTCTTCGGGCGGCCTTTCGCGCGAAGATCAGGTGGCGCATCAGGCAAGGGGAATGTTGAAACAACGACTGTCCCCTTTGCCTGATGCCTTTGTGGCACTTAACGCCATCATCACATTAAGGTAATCCTGATGAATAAAAGCCCGTTTCTCACCGAATATAATCGTCCTACAAGTGCTCGCAGCTTTCAGCCGGCATATAAGGAAAACGAGTTCGTCACGCTTGCGGTCGTATTTACTTTGCTATGGGTGATGGCCTTAGGTTTTGGATATACCTTGGGCGGATTTATCCATATTCTTTTAGTGGGCGCCACCGTAATGGCCCTGTTTGCTTTTAGGCTAGGCCGGCATACCCCCTAGTCGGGTTCCGGCTTTTTTAACCATAAGGAGAAACAAATGAACGCTATTAAAGTACTCGCACTCGCGCTGATTCTGGCTGGCGCACTGGGCTTGGTGTACGGTGGGTTTACCTACACCAAGGAAACGCATGAAGCCAAACTGGGCCCGATTGAGCTGTCGGTAAAGGACAAGGAGACGGTCAATATCCCGGTATGGGCTGGTGTAGGGGCCATCGCCATTGGCGGCGCGCTCTTGATTTTCGGTACCAAGCGCTAATCCTCGCATCCGCAGCGGGCGTTCTGCGCCTCGTTGTCGGCAGCGCCCCATGATTTCTACGCCCATTCCAACAGAAACAAGCGGGCGCCCTGCATTCGAACCTGCGGCGGATAATATCCTTGCGCCCGCCAAGATCGCCGACGCCATCCCGCTGTCAGTTCACTTGCCCGTCGATGCGCGCGGCGTTGCGCTCGGCATCCTGGCGACGGTCGCGTTGGTATTTGCACTGGATTGGGCGCAGCCGTTTCTGATCACGCTATTGATCGGGATACTGTTTGCCTACACCCTGAATCCGCTCGTCGTGTGGCTGGAGCGGATGAAGATACCGCGCGTCGTGGGCGCCAGCCTAGTCATGGTGGCCGTGATCTGCGCGCTCGTGTTCGGCACTTATGCGCTGCGCGGGCAGGTACAAGAAATACTCGCGCAGTTGCCTGAAGCGGCCAGCAAATTATCGACAGGACTCGACAAGATGCGGCGTGGTCCCCTCAGCAACATGAAGGATGTGCAAGCCGCCGCGAGCACGATCGAAAAAGCAACCAATCAAGCCGACCTATCGGCCCCTCCCAAGCAGCGCGCCACGCACGTCGTGATCGACCAACCCAGCTTCAGGCTAAGCAATTTCCTTTGGGTGGGTTCCAGGGGAGTGTTCGCCTTCATTGGTCAAGCGACGATGGTGTTTTTTTTGGTGTACTTTTTTTTGCTCGGCGGCGATATGTTCAAACGCAAGCTGGTGCGGCTCGCGGGGCCGACGCTGACGAAAAGAAAGATCACGGTGCATATCCTGGATGACATCAACGATTCCATCCAGCAATACATGTTCATGCTGTTGGTGACCAATGTGCTGGTCGGGCTGCTTACTTGGATTGCGCTGCATTGGATCGGTTTGGAAAACGCCGGGGCTTGGGCCGTTGCCGCCGGTTTAGTGCATGTCATTCCCTATGCGGGCCCAGCCCTCACCGCAGTCATCCTCGGCATGGCGGCTTTCATGCAATTCGATTCGTTTTCCATGGGGTTATTGGCCGCGGGCGCATCGCTTGCGATCGCGACCTTTGTCGGAACCTTAATCGCCACTTGGATGACCGGAAAATTCGCCAAAATGAATACGGCAGCCGTGTTTGTCTCGCTGTTGTTCTGGGCCTGGCTGTGGGGGGTGTGGGGCATGCTGTTGGGTATTCCGATTATTGTGATCGTAAAAGTCGTGTCGCAGCATGTGGAGCAATTACATCCTGTGGCGGAGCTGCTGGGTGAATGAGGCGGGCGTGGTGCGTGTGATTTCGTAGGATTATTTATCGGCGCTGATGTGGATATAACGAATTTGCTGGTTCAAGAAACCTATGTGTTGACCGACGCACAGTGGTTCTTGCTCGTGGGTGGCTTATTGGTCTTCATGGGCCTCACGTCGGCGGCGCTGAAGCGTCTGCCCATCACTTCCGCCATTGTCTACTTGGCGGTGGGCTTGTTGGTCGGTCCCACCGTGCTCAATGTGTTTCACTTCAATCCGCTGAAAGAATCGGCGCTGTTGCAAGTGCTCACCGAAGTGGCCGTGCTGATCTCCCTATTTTCTGCCGGTGTCAAAATGCCGGTACCGGTCAGCTTCGCCCGCTGGCGTACCCCAATGCTGCTGGCAACCGTGTCGATGGCGATCACGGTTGGCTTAGTTGCGGCCTTCGCGTATTTCCTCTTAGACCTCCCGCTGGGCGCCGGTGTCCTGCTGGGGGCCATCCTCGCACCCACCGATCCGGTGCTGGCAACCGATGTGCAAATTCGCCATCCCGATGACCGCGACCAACTCCGCTTCACCTTAACCTGCGAGGCCGGCATGAACGACGGCAGCGCTTTTCCCTTCGTGATGCTGGGCCTGGGGATGCTGGGCCTGCACGAGCTCGGCGAATTCGGACTGCAATGGGTGTTAGTGGATGTACTGTGGGCTACCGTCGCCGGCGTCGCAATCGGCATCGCGTCGGGCGCCGCCTTGGCCCATCTCAGCTGGAAGCTGCGCGGCGCATCGCCCAGGAGCGAGCTGATCTATGATTTCCTCGGCTTGGGGCTGATCGGCGTGGTGTATGGACTCAGCGTCATTGCTCACGCTTGGGGTTTATTAGCAGGATTCTTAGCGGCCGTCGCTTTACGACAAACCGAACTCAAGCTAGCTAGTGTAAGCGCTGCGCCAGATCCCTTGCCAGCAATAAACTTGTTGCCGAAGGATTCACTGGATAGCGCCGTTAGCGAAAAACCGCCGACCGTCAGCGAAGGTGCGTTGGTATTTAAAGAACATCTTGAACGGCTGTCCGAAGTGGTGCTGATTCTCCTGATCGGCGGCATGCTCTTTATCGATTCCTGGAGCTGGCGGGCAATCTCGCTGGCGCTGTTCTTGTTTTTGATAGCACGCCCGATCAGTGTCCTGGTCGGCTTATCGAGCACCCGCGCGGTCTGGCGCATGCGCGGCATGGTGGCCTGGTTTGGCGTGCGCGGCATCGGTTCGCTGTACTACCTGATGTATGCCATCCAGCATGGCCTTCCCGAGCAGCTGGCCTTGGAGCTGATTCAATTAACCCTCATCGTGGTGACGCTGTCCATTCTCGCCCACGGCATCAGCGTCAAACCGCTGATGTACCGATTCTGGCGCGATCGCAAACGGCAGTCCGACTAATGGATTTTTGGCCGATAGGCCCCGTTGATTGATCGATTCCCGCCTTATGTGCGCTAGCGCACAGCGCAACTTGGAATGAAGGTAGAGACTACCCACTTGAGCTTTATCGCAACCCACAGGAGGAATCAATCATGGAACAAACACTAGACGAATTCAATCGGACTAAAGGTAAAGTGGTCGACGATTTTAAATCGATCGTCAGCGATGCTGAAGCCTTACTGCAAGCGACGGCACATGTATCCGGGGAAGGTTTTGCCGCAGAGCGCGCAAAATTTGCCGAGAAATTAAAGTACGCCAAGACGCGTTTGGTGGAAGCCGAGCATCGCGTGGTCGAAAAAGCCAAGCAGGCGGCTACGGCAACCGATCATTACGTGCATGAAAATCCCTGGACAGCAGTAGGTGTCGCTGCCGCAGTCGGCATGCTCATCGGATTCTTGGCCGCAAGGCGTTAATTGTTACTTGGAGGTCGGCCTGTGGAACCTGACACCGATTCTACTCGCGCAGCGCCAGGCGGCGTGTTCGATTCGGCCAAGCATCTGCTGGGCAGCATCGTCGCGCATTTGCATAGCCGGCTCGCCTTGTTCTCAACCGAGTTTGCCGAAGAAAAGCTGCGGCTGACCACGCTGTTGTACAGCGCCTTAATGGCGCTGTTTTTCTTTTTTACGACGCTCCTCCTTGCCCTGCTGTTTATCATTGCGGCCTGTTGGGATACACCTTACCGGCTGCACGCCATCGGCGGACTCACTATATTGTTTTTGATCGGCGCTGGCATTGCCTTCAGTGTGGTGCGTGCCCAGCTTCAGTCCAGGCCGCGTTTATTCGAAGCGAGCCTGGGTGAACTATATAAAGATCGGCAGCAGTTGGATTCGCCATCATGAAAGCGAAGGCGGTCGCTTTGATGCACAAACGCACTGCGCTCATCGCGCAAATCGGCGCCGAGCGCGCTATGCTCGCGCAACAAGGCGCTGCGTTGCGACCTGCCGCGCTGATGATCGATAAAGTCGTCGCGGGCATTCGCTATCTTAAAAGCCATCCCGGGGTATTGCTGCTACCTGTCGCCATCTTGGCGCTGTGGCGTCCGCGGCGTTTGCTGACTTTCGCGGCCAGTGGCTTAGGGTTATGGCGGCTAATGCAGCGTGTGCGGATCCGATTTAGACCATGACATGCGCGCAAAAAGTGGCTTAGAGCGATAGACCGTGTGAACCTTTATTAGGAGACTTATCCCATGAACGCAACCATACAAAAAATATTCGTCATCTCGATTGGCGTCATCGTGGTGCTGTTTCTGCTGCTCGACGGCGGTGCTATGACAGAGGCAACGATCAGTCGCGGTATGGCGGAAAATGGCACGATGATCGGATACAGTTGGATCTGGATTATCCCGACGTTGCTGATCTTTGGTATCGGCTTCACAGTTGCCTGGCTTGTACTCGGTAAGGATGAAGCACCGCAGACAGAGCGTAATGCATTGTCCGATGATGTAATGGAAGCATTGAGTCACGACAAGACATGCTATTGGGAAAATTTAGATGATCCACGCCAAGCAAGAAATTAAGAAGTACTCGCGCTTACCTTCGTTAACCGTTGAGAGAAATGTTTTTGAGTACCGTTTGGATTATTTCTTGGCGGTGAGCGAACTGCGTTTAGTGATAGCGAGAAAATATTCGTGGGGCAAGCGATGGGCAAGCAAAGCAAACAAGAAGCAGTCAATGCGTCTGCGCCTGCAATGGACAAGAAGACGTACAAACACAATCTGCGCCAACTCCAGATCGAACTGGTTAAGCTACAGCGCCACTTCATTCGCTGCGACGACAAAATCCTGATCCTGTTCGAAGGCCGGGATGCTGCCGGCAAGGACGGCACGATCAAGCGCATCGTTCAACATTTGAGTCCGCGCGAAACCCGTGTCGTGGCGCTCGGCAAGCCCTCCGACCGAGATCGTAGCACGTGGTACTTTCAGCGTTATGTCCCTTATCTGCCGGCCGCCCAGGAACTCGTGCTGTTTAACCGCAGTTGGTACAACCGCGCAGGCGTCGAGCGCGTCATGGGTTTTTGCAGCGAGGCGGAGCACGAAGAATTCATGGCTTCGGTCTTGGCATTCGAGCACATGCTGGTGCGCTCGGGGATCAAACTGCTCAAGTACTACCTCGATATCAGCAAGGCCGAACAGAAGCGACGCTTGGATGAGCGTAAGATAGATCCGCTTACGCAATGGAAAACCAGCGCGCTTGACGATCAAGCACTCAAGAAATGGAAACCATATAGCCTGGCGCGCAATGAGATGCTGGCGCGTACGCACAACCCGGCGACGCCGTGGACCATCGTGCGCGCCGACGACAAAGAATTGGCGCGGCTCAACATCATTAAAGATATGCTCAGCCGGCTGCACTATGCGGGTAAAGACGAGCAACTCGTCCTGCCCGACCCACAGATCGTATTGACCTACGATGCCGCCTATCTTGATAACGGCGTGCTTGCGCCATAGCCCGAGAGATAACGAGACCTAGCAGCCGATTTCCTTCAAGTCCGACAGTCTGCTCGGCCCTTCCAGAAACCGACCAGTCTGCACAGAAATGCGCCTCTAAATGAAAACCAGCGACATTCGTTTTTTCCACTATTTGCACCAGTTGCGGGCGCACTTGCGCGACGGCGGCATTCCCCTCAAGCGCTCCTTTGATGAGCCCCCGCTGCGCTCGGAGTTATTCAGCGCCGATCAGATGGAACAGTATGGCAAACGTCTCGCGGCCGCACACAAGTTGACACAGGAACGCCCGCAGGATCAGCTTCTGAAGCGCTTGGCGGCGAATGAAGCGGTCTTGATCGGCGTCTGTGGCCGGCTCACGGCGGCGGTAAAAGCGAATCAGCAGATTACGCCGGCCAGCGAATGGCTGCTGGATAACTTCTATCTGATCGAAGAGCAAATCCGTACCGCCAAGCGCCACTTGCCCAAGGGCTACAGTCGGGAATTGCCGCGTTTGTTGAACGGACCGTCGGCTGGATTGCCGCGTGTGTACGATATCGCGCTGGAGATCATCTCGCACGGCGATGGGCGGGTGGATCCGGAAAGCCTCAGCCGTTTCGTCGCGGCCTATCAGATGGTCAGCGTGCTCAAGTTGGGCGAGTTATGGGCCATTCCCATCATGCTGCGGCTGGCCTTGATCGAGAATCTGCGGCGCGTTGCCGTGCGCATCGCCGCCGGCCGCGTAGATCGCGACCTCGCCGCCACGTGGGCGGAGCAGATGACGACGGTCGCGGAGAAAGACCCGAAAAGCCTGGTGCTGGTGATCGCTGACATGGCGCGCTCGCACCCACCGATGTCGACTCCCTTCGTGTCGGAATTTACGCGCCGGCTGCAAGGACAAAGCCTCGCCTTGGCCTTACCGCTGACTTGGATTGAGCAATTACGTGCCGAGTCGGGCCTGACCATCGAGCAGTTGGTGCAATCGGGAAATCAACAGCAGGCGGCCGACCAAGTTTCCATTAGTAACAGCATCGGTAGCCTACGCGCGCTGGGGGGGATGGATTGGCGCGAGTTCGTCGAAGCAATGAGCATCGTCGAGCAAACGCTACGCAAAGATCCCGACGGCGCCTACGCTGAGATGGATTTTGCTACCCGCGATCGCTATCGACATGCGATTGAGAAGCTTGCGAAAACCAGCCCCCTCTCCGAGGCCGACGTTGCGCGCAGCGCGATCCAGCTCGCGCAGACGGCCCGGGCGGCGCAGCTTGATCAGACGGCACAGCCAGTTCAGACGGCACGGCCAGTTCAGCCGGATTGCGGCGAACGCGCGGTGCATGTTGGCTTCTATCTGATCGACCAGGGCTTGGCGGCACTCGAAACCCAGGCGCAGGTGCGCTTTTCCCTGGCCGAAAAGCTCGCGAAAATTAGCGCTCGACGCCCATTAGGCTGGTATCTCGGCGCGATCACGCTACTCACGCTGCTGTTCAGCGCGGGCCTGTTGGCGATGGCACAGGCCCAAGGTGTATCGGATGAGATGTTGGTTGCGATCGGCCTACTGGCACTATTGTCCACCAGTCAGTTGGCGCTGGCCTTAGTGAATTGGCTGGTGACCTTGTTGGCGCGCCCGCATCCGCTGCCGCGTATGGATTTCTCCACCGGCATTCCGGCGCAATCGCGC
>JAUXTZ010000024.1 GCA_030681095.1 Burkholderiales bacterium | reverse complement strand
TCGCTTGTTCAAGCGTTGAACCATTGCCCGCACGCAACGCATTCGCCCAAGCCACTAAATCCGGCTCCGATTCGCCGCCGAAAATCGCCGTCACGCCCAAGCCGCGCAGCAAAGTTTCGTTCATCGGCGCATATAAACCGAAAGCCGCCAAAGCCGCTTTTGGCGCAAGCTGGCGTAGGCGTGGCAAGGCTTCGAGCGCGATGCGCGTAGCCGTGTGCATGCCGAGATAAATCGCGACGGCATCCGCTTCAGCCAATACTGCGGGTTCCAATTTTTGCAAGGCCAAATCGAGACAGCGCACTTCACAACCGGCGCGCTTCAACCACGCCGACGCCTCGGCTAAAGCGAATGGCTGCCGCCCGAGTTCGTAGGGGTTAATCAGCACCAAGTTAAAGCGATGCTTCGAAACTGGCGCTGGTGTGCCGCAACAAGCATGCCCCTGATCGGCATGGGGCTGAATATCATCCAACATGGGTTTTGCTACGAGAAATGAAGGGGTTCAAGACTACCCGGATTGCGCAGGCGGTGCAAACGTGTAGCGCCGGCATCCTTGCCGGCATGCCGGCTGGAAGCCGGCGCTACAAAATCGCGTCACAACTAATTGGTCAGCTCTCGCAAAAACTCCAGATAAGCCCCCGATCCCCAATCCCGCCCGCCCAGCGCCTGATAGCGCAGCCGTCCTTGTGGATCGACGAAGAAAGTAGAGGGCAAGCCGCGCGGCTGCCAGCGCTCCGTTACTTGGCCATCGCGATCCATGAGCGTAAGCAACTCCGGCGACACGCTGGCAAGAAAAGTGAATACGTCGTCGTCGCTGTCGGCGGTATTGACCAGCAATACGCTTAAACGCTCGGGCGGAAAAGCATTGATCAGCTTAGGCAAGGTCGGCATTTCGCGCCGGCAAGGGCCGCACCAACTGGCCCAGAAATGCACCAGCACCCAACGCCCTTTGAGCTCAGCGAGATTCACGCTTTTGCCATCCATATCGGCGAGCTGCAAGGCCGGCGCGGGACGGCCATCTAGCTTAAGCAGCCCCGGCGGCGGCGCCACTTCGGCTGCTTGCGCCACCCCCATTACGAGTAAAAATAAAAGCAGCACGACTTGTTTCATTTCACCGCTCCGTCGCGCGGACAGGACAAGCCCGGCACGCTGATCTCGATCGGTTTACCCGTGCCCGCCGCGCCGGTAGGAAAACGCGCCGTCAAGGTGAATACACCTTGCGGGGGCACGACGGGAACGTTGCCGCCGACATTTTCATCCGGCTGCATGTCGCGTGTTTCGGGTAATTGTGTCCAACCGAAGGTAGCTTGTGCGGCAAGCGGGAACTGCATGGCTTTCCAGCGCGCTGTCCATTGCGGAAGTGAAACGCGTGTGACCTCGCGTCCATTGGCATCGGCAAAGTGCCATGTCGCCAAATCGAGCCACACGATATCGGTGCGCCGGTTATACAGGCCCACGGTCAAGAAACAAGATTTCGCGATTTCTTGCACGGCGTTGATCGGCAGACCGCGCGCACTATAAAAGGCATTGGTTTGTTCTGGGGTGCGCGCGGAGAGGTAAAAATCCAAACCCTCGCGCGTGATCCGGGTATCCGCCGCAAACGAGAAAGGGGCCCAGCACATCAGAAATAGTAGGAATTGGCGCATGGGGTAATCCTAGCACGATGCCCAAGCGGTACTGCGTGTGAATATCTATTGCGTGCTGTCGGCTTTGATAATACGTACTTGTGTTGGATCGTAAAACTTTTTCACCAGTGGGTGAAAATACCCATTGCTAGGAGAGATATCCCCCCCAAGATTGTGCAGCGCGACTCGCACCTGGCTAATGACCTGGGATAAGAATTCCGGATCGGGCGGCGGAGTATAGACCAATTTTTGCAGCCATTCCGCATCCGGCTTGTCGTCTAAATTTTCCAGCGTCGCCAATTCGCTTGAGAACTGTTGCGCTGCATGCTGATAGAGATCGAATTCGTCGGGTGTGAGTGCGGTCTGTTCGCGAATCGCATGCGCCAACTCGACGATTTGTCGCATATTCATTTGTTTCAATCGCCGCTGGTCGTAATTCCACAGGATATGGTCCAAGGTGTGCGCGGTGTAATGGGCGGCGTCGCCGTTCAATAAGTTCAGCGTGCGAAAGTCGCGAATCTGGCGCAGCAAAGTTTTATCGCCACCACTACGCAAATGTATCAGCGCCGCGAATGCATCCGCGCCGACTTCGCCGTGGTGGGAATAATAGGCCGATCCGTGTTTGATCACCTGCAGGCCGATCTCGGTTTGCGACACTTTCATCAAATCATAGCAATGAAAAATCTCATGATTCAGCACATTTTCCAGTACTGCTTGCACGCTGATGGCCGGTGTGCGTCGCGCCAGCACCGACTGATGAATACGCGCACTGGTCAACAATGAAACCACCTCTTTAAATTCGCTCAGATGGCTATCGGCCACCACGCAGGTATTGCCGGTCGTAGCGGTCTCGGAGGCATAAACCGGATAAGCAAAACCGGCCTTAAAGTGTTTGAGTTTGTAGACCACGGTATCGACCGTGTCTTTGATCAATTCCTTGGACGCGTTTGTCGATTGCAGGAATTGCCGTAATCCTTGCAACCGCGCGGGGGTGGGGTCGCCGGAATAGAGCAGGAAAATAGGGGAATACGCTTCCTGCCTGGCTAACGGTGGTTCGGCGGCTAATACCCCGCTTGCCCCCAGCAGCAGAGCGACAAAACCAATGTATTCACGAAACTGCTTCATGCCCATTTCCTGTTGCGTACCGAAGCCTCCAACACTAAGTATAGTTAACGGCACAAATAGGGGGGAGCTTGAAAATGAAAAACGTAGCGGGATACGGACTGGCTACTCAGGCGCCGGTCGGGGATAATCCAAACCATGAACGCTACCGAAATTCTAGGCCTGGTCGCCGGCCTATTCACCACCATCGCCTTTGTGCCCCAAGTCATCAAAACTTGGAAATCCAAGCATGCGCACGACATCTCGCTGGCGATGTTTTCCCTCTTCAGTTGTGGCGTGGCATTGTGGATCGTGTATGGATTGATCATCGGCTCACTGCCGGTGATTCTGGCTAACGTCGTGACCCTAGCGCTGGCGCTCACCATCCTCATTCTGAAGCTGCATTTCCGCGATTAGTTCACGACTACTCCTTGCAGGCTTGAAATAGGCCCCTAAGCAGCTTATGCTTGCCTGCATAATTCATGGGGAGCAGCATGTCGCAACAACATCCGATTGTCGCCGTTACCGGCTC
>JAUXTZ010000400.1 GCA_030681095.1 Burkholderiales bacterium | reverse complement strand
AGATAATCACAGATAAACATAGATAAACATAGATAAACATAGATAAACATAATAAATTCTTAATAAAATTTTCAGAAATTGAACGTTAGTAGTACAGAGTTCACCGAGAAAAAATTAAAATACAGCACCATAAGGGCAATTGCATTTTTCATCGATTTCCGCGCCCATTTTCGGTTTTTTTAACCTAAATTTCTCTGTGTTCTCTGTGACCTCTGTGGCTAAAGGGGGTTGAATTTAATGCGCCTCGCTATCGACCACGGCTTTGTATCCAGCCGCATCCAGCAAACCGCTTACGTCGGCTGCATTGTCCGGTTTTAAACGGAACATCCACGCAGCGTAAGCATCTTGATTGATCATCTCCGGCTTATTGGCGACAGCCTCATTCACCGCCACTACTTCACCGGCAAGCGGCGCATACACATCGGATGCCGCTTTCACCGACTCGACCACCGCACATTCCTCACTCGCCGCGACCTTACGGCCGACTTCAGGGCTTTCCACATACACCATGTCACCCAGCAAATCTTGGGCGTGGTGGGTGATGCCGATGGTCACCGTGCCATCGGCTTCAGGACGCACCCATTCATGCGACTTGGTGTATTTCAGATCATTTGGAATCGTCATGCCACACTCCTTAAATTAAACTTTTACCGTTGCGTACGAAGGGATATTTCACCACTTTTGCCGAGAGCAATTTGTCGCGCACTTCCACCTGCACCAACTCGCCCAGGGGAATCGTTTTGGGCAAACGCGCCAGTGCGATCGATTTGTCGAGGGTGGGCGCGAAACTGCCGCTGGTGATTTCGCCGTCGCCATACGTGGTGCGCACCTGTTGATGGCTGCGCAGCACGCCTTTGTCTATCAACACTAAACCGAATAAATCACGCGTGACGACTTGCTCTTTCAGCTCCGCCTTGCCGATGAAATCGCGCTCGGCAATGAGATCAACTGTCCACGCCAAACCCGATTCGAGCGGCGTGACCGTTTCGTCCATATCTTGGCCATAGAGATTCATGCCCGCTTCCAAGCGCAAGGTATCACGCGCGCCCAAGCCGATCGGCTTCACGCCCACGCTGCTCAATGCTTGCCAGAATTTTTCCGCTTGATTTGCCGGAAGAATGATTTCGAAACCATCTTCACCGGTGTAGCCGGTACGACCCACGAAATACGGCGCGCAGTCGACAGACTGGAATGGCTTTAATAACTCCGTGACCCCGCGCATCTCCGGCACCGCTTGCCAGACTTTTTCCCGTGCGTGCGGGCCTTGCACCGCGATAATTGCCATCTCACGCCGTGGCGTCAGTTTCAGGCTCGATGCAAATTCATCGCGGCGCGCCTGCATCCATGCCAAATCCTTATCGCAAGTAGCGGCGTTCACCACAATCCGAAACCAATCTTCGCGCAGGTAATACACGATCAGATCGTCGAGCACCCCACCCTGCTGGTTCAGCAGGCAGGAATACATCGCCTTGCCGGGAATTTGCAGCCGGTCAACATTATTCGCCAGCAAGCGGCGTAAAAATTCACGCGCCAGCGCGCCCTCGACATCGATCGCGAGCATGTGCGACACATCGAACATGCCGGCATCGCGTCGCACTTGGTGATGCTCCTCGATCTGTGAGCCATAATGCAGCGGCATATCCCAGCCGGTAAAATCCACCATCTTCGCGCCCATGGCGCGATGCGCGGCATTTAATGAGGTTTGCTTGAGCATGCGGCTCCTTGAAATTAATGCGGTTATACAGAATCAACCAAAAAACGACTTTTTAACCACGGGGGTCACGGGAGAATGGGGTTCGCACGGTTCGTGGCCTGAGCGATTATGGGTTAATTGCGCCTTCGGTGGCACGTCTTGCGTGCGCTCTCCCGTGGGTCTTTGGGCAAGCGAAACTATACCGGAGGCAGGGTATGGCGACAAGCAAGCTGAGGGTTTTAGAGCCAGCGGATAACGCGACAGACACGCTCAAACAGGTTTGATCAACGGCTCCGGCCGGTGCACGCCGAAGCCCTGAACATAATCCACATCAAGTTCGGCCAGCCGCTGCATAATCGCCTCGCTTTCGACATACTCCGCGATGGTTTTCAAGCCCATCACATGGCCGATGCGAATGATCGCTTCGACCATCGCGCAGTCGATGGGATCGGTCAACATGTCGCGCACAAATGCGCCATCGACTTTAATGCTATCTACCGGCAGATTCTTAAGATAGGCAAAAGAAGACATGCCGCTGCCAAAATCATCGAGCGCGAATCCGCAGCCCATTGCCTGCAATTTCGACATCATGCGCATCGCGTGCGCCAAGTTGGCGATAGCCGCGGTTTCGGTTACCTCAAAACAAATGCGGCCGGGCAAGATACCGGATAGGTGGAACTGATCTTCGACAAATTCCGTAAAAGCATCATCTCCCAGAGACTGGCCAGAAAGATTAATAGAGTAGTAAATGCTTTCAGGCAGCTGGTGTTGATGCGCCTTCATCCAGGCAAACAAGGTGCGCACCACCCAGCGATCGATCGACGGCATCAAGGTATAACGCTCCGCTGCCGGGATAAAGGCCATTGGCGGCACCAGTTGTCCCGTTTCATCAATTAAGCGCAGCAGAATTTCTCGATACTCAGGGTGGCGCTCAGGATGCATTGGAATGATTTTTTGATAATAAAGCTGGAAGCGATTTTCCTCGAATGCCCGGGTAATTCTGCCCACCCATTCTGCCTCGCCGTGCAGCCGCCGCACTTCCGCATCTTGCGCTCGGTGGACACAGACACGATTGCGCCCGCGATCTTTCGCCATGTAGCACGCGGTATCTGCGGCGGAGAGCAGATTCGCAATTGTGCCGGTATCTTGTGTGATCTCGACTAGGCCGACCGACGCGCCGATGGCGAATGTTTTAGCCTCCCACACAAATCGAAACTCGCTAATTTCCTCCCGCAACTTTTCAGCAATCACCTGTGCTCGTTCGATTCCGCAACCGGGCAGGAGCAAGCCAAACTCATCACCGCCCAAGCGCGCCAGGGTATCCACTGTGCGAATCTTTGCGCTTAACAAGGTTGACAACTGGCGCAGCAATTCGTCCCCCGCCACATGGCCGCTGGTATCATTCACCAGCTTGAATTGATCCAGATCGATATAGAGCAGGGCATGGCTGATGCGGGAGGACTGGGCGCTCTCCACCAGTTCCTGCAAGCGGCGCTCGAATTCGTGCCGGTTTACCAAACTGGTCAGGGCATCATGGCTGGCTTGCCAAGCCAACTCGTGCACCAAGGAACGCTCGCTGGTCACATCTCGAAACACCACCACCATGCCGATCACCGCGCCATCCAATTCCCGGATAGGCGACACTGTTTGCTCGATCGTGAATTGCAACCCATTGCGCGCCATGAGAAGTGACGATTCCGGACAGGGCGCGTTTTCGCTTGATAGGCAGCGTGCCGCCAGCTTCAACACTTGGGTCGGGTTGTTTTCATCCACCACCCAATACACTTCTTCTACGCTGCGCCCTACCGCCTCGGCATTGGTCCAACCTGTTAGGCGCTCCGCCATTTCATTGAGATGATCAATGCGACCCAATTCGTCGGTGGTAATTACCGCCTCGCCAATCGAGTGCAGCGTGACTTCGGCCCGCTCTTTCTCCCGCGCTAGCGCGCGCTCCACTTTGGCCGTTCGCCGAATGACGCCCGCTGACACGATCAATCCCAGGATCAAGGCTGCCCCGCCCAACAGCCCACTCACCCAATAGGCGCGTTGATAGGCGTCGCGCGCATGACGTACCGCCGCCTCGCTCGATCGATTCTGATACTCCAGAAAAGTAGCAAAATCGGCTTGCACCAATTCCTGCGCGGGGACTGCCTGGCTGCTCAGGATCAATTTTGCCTCTTCATCACGCCCTTCCAATGCCAGCGCAACCACCTCTTCCATGAGGCGGGTTGATTCTCTGGTCTTGTCTTGAGCAGCCTGAAACGCCTTTTGTTCTTCCGGCATAAAAGGCAGCAGGAGCAGTTTGGTGCGTTGCTGAATATAGCTCGTCGCCATCTTGCGAAAACCCAGCATCAACTCATCGCGTTCAAACGGGTCGCTCAATAAGATCATCTTGTGCACGATCAGCGCCCGCTCACGGTTGATGCTGCGCAAATTCAACACCAAAGCGATTTTCACATTGTGCTCACGCACAATTTTTTCCATGCGCTGGTTATTGGCTTGCAAGGCTTGCAAACCAATCCAGCCCAGGCCGGCCATCAGCAACCAGATCAGGGCAAACGCGCCAAACAGAAAAAGCACCGAGCTGGAAGTAGTCAGCTTTCGGTGCAGTGCATTTAAATCAAATAGGGTGAATCTGCGTTTCATAGGTCCATGCAAATCGGAACGTCGAGTGCCATGCTAAACCCTGGCACGCCACGCCTCTAGTGCCAAAGGGGGCTTCACCATTTTCGAAAGCATATTGTGCACCATGCACACTCAAATCAGTTTCTTTCGACTGGACGAAGCAACGGCTGATAGCTTGCTCACCGCAAAAAAAGAAAAGGCCCTACCGAAGCAGGGCCTTTTCAGGGGTGTTGCGCGGGTTGAAACGACTTACATCATGCCGCCCATACCACCCATACCACCCATACCACCCATATCGCCGCCGCCCATACCGCCTGCCTTGTCTTCCGGCATGTCGGCCACCATGGCATCGGTGGTCAGCATCAGGCCCGCAACCGATGCCGCATTTTGCAATGCGTAACGGGTTACTTTGGTTGGATCCAACACGCCCATTTCCACCATATCGCCATACTCGCTGGTGGCGGCGTTGTAACCGTAGTTACCTTTGCCTTCCAGCACTTTGTTGACGACTACCGAAGCTTCGTCGCCGCAGTTGATGACGATCTGACGCAGCGGCTCTTCCAGCGCGCGCAGCACGATTTTGATACCGGCGTCTTGATCGTGGTTGTCACCCTTGGTCTTGGATACCGCAGCGCAAGCGCGCAACAGGGCCACGCCGCCGCCAGGAACAATGCCTTCTTCCACCGCAGCGCGGGTCGCGTGCAATGCATCTTCCACGCGGGCTTTTTTCTCTTTCATTTCCATTTCGGTGGCCGCACCGACTTTAATCAAGGCCACACCGCCGGCCAACTTGGCGACACGCTCTTGCAACTTCTCGCGGTCGTAGTCGCTGGTGGCATCTTCAACTTGCTTGCGGATCATGGCTACGCGGCCTTTGATCGAATCTTCCTTGCCCGCGCCGTCGATGATGATGGTGTTTTCCTTGCCTACTTCGATACGCTTGGCTTGGCCCAATTCGGCCAGGGTGCATTTTTCCAAGCTGAGGCCGACTTCTTCGGCAATCACGGTTGCGCCCGTAAGGATAGCTATGTCTTCCAGCATGGCTTTGCGGCGATCACCGAAACCCGGCGCCTTCACAGCGGTGGTCTTCAGAATGCCGCGAATGTTGTTTACCACCAGGGTAGCCAGCGCTTCGCCATCGACGTCTTCTGCGATGATCAGCAGCGGACGACCGGCTTTAGCGACTTGCTCCAGTACCGGCAGCAGGTCGCGGATGTTGGATACTTTCTTGTCGTGCAACAGCACGAAAGGATTTTCCAGCGCGGCGATTTGTTTCTCGGCGTTGTTGATGAAATAAGGGGAGAGGTAACCGCGGTCGAACTGCATGCCTTCCACGACTTCCAGTTCGCTTTCCAGGCCGGTGCCGTCTTCCACGGTGATCACGCCTTCTTTGCCGACTTTATCCATGGCATTGGCAATGATGTCGCCGATGGTGCTATCGGAGTTGGCGGAAATGCTGCCCACTTGAGCGATTTCTTTGTTGGTGGTGCAAGGCTTGGAGATTTTTTTCAACTCTTCAACCGTGGCGATCACCGCTTTGTCGATGCCGCGTTTGAGGTCCATCGGGTTCATCCCGGCGGCTACATACTTCATGCCTTCTTTCAGGATAGCTTGAGCCAGCACGGTAGCCGTGGTGGTGCCGTCGCCGGCGACGTCGGAAGTCTTGGAAGCGACTTCTTTCACCATTTGCGCGCCCATGTTCTCGAACTTGTCTTTGAGTTCGATTTCTTTAGCAACCGACACACCGTCCTTGGTGATAGTCGGCGCGCCGAAAGAGCGATCCAACACGACGTTGCGGCCTTTCGGGCCCAGGGTGACTTTTACAGCGTCAGCCAACACATTGACGCCAATTACCATCTTGTGGCGAGCGATGTCGCCGAATTTTACGTCTTTAGCAGCCATTATTTACTCCTAATCTTGTAAGTTGCGATTCTTAAGGGGGGCTTAGCCTTCGACTACGCCCATGATGTCTTCTTCGCGCATCACGAGCAGCTCTTCGCCTTCCACTTTGACGACTTGGCCGGAATATTTGCCGAACAACACGCGGTCGCCGACTTTCAAGTCCATGGCGATCACTTTGCCGTTTTCATCTTTTTTGCCCGGGCCGACGGCCTTGACTTCGCCTTGATCCGGCTTTTCGGTTGCACTGTCGGGGATAACGATGCCGGAAGCAGTCTTACGCTCCTCTTCTACACGCTTGACGATGACGCGGTCATGCAGGGGACGAATTTTCATTCTCTTTGATCTCCTGATTAGCTCTAATTGGAATAAAGCAGTTTTAAAAAATGGGAAGGATGAAGGCGGTGGATGACCGCAAAATTCACCCGATTTAAACGAAAAACGCGGTGTGTTAGCACTCGCGCTTCTTGAGTGCTAATGATAGGGGCTTCCCCTGCTGATTTCAAGGGATAAGCGAAAAATAGTTACTGGTGAGTGCCTGTAACTTATTACAAAACAAAAGGTTAGAGGATTGCCGCGCCATTCTTGCCATACATGCAGTATGCGCCAGAAACCTTGCCGGCTAGAAGCCCGCGCTACAGGACCCGCGTAGCCGGCTGGTACTGGGGACTTTGGCCAGTAAATATTCCATTTGGTCGGCCAGGATGTGGCGGTTGACCAGAATAAAATCTTCCCAGCGCGAGGGGATGTAGGGCAAATACAGCAGCGGCATGTGGGCTTGCTCCGGCGTGCGATTGGCTTTGCGCACATTGCACGCACGGCACGCCGTCACCAAATTCATCCAGGTATCGCGTCCGCCGCGCGCCACGGGAATCACATGGTCGCGTGACAAATCCCGCTCGCGATATTGTACGCCGCAGTAGGCGCACAAATGCCGATCCCGCGCATACAGCTTATCGCTGTTAAGAAGTGGTGTGCGGCTATAGTCGCGCGTGATGAATTCCGGACCGCGCACCGCAATGATATTGCTCACCTGAATGCAGGAACGCACCCCATTGCGCTGCCAGCCACCATGAAAAACCATCTCCACCGCGCCAAACTCATACGCCACCACGCCCTTGGCGTAATAGGCAACCGCATTCTCCGCGCTCACCCATTTGCGTGGCGTGCCGGCCATATCCAGCGCGAGAATTTGTCGTTGCATTGCGTTCATCCTTCTACTGACCCACGCCCACCAAGCAGCGGGAAAGGGGGTTTACCCCGTAAAATGCGATATTAGCCTTGGCCCGCGCCAAGCTCAACAGCCTCCCGCTAGGATAGCCCCACCGCATGAAGAATACCGATTATTTAAACCGCAGTAGCAAAGCCGTCTGGCACCCCTGCACCCAGATGAAACAGCACGAGCGGCTGCCCATCATTCCGATCAGCCACGGCCAGGGCGTGTGGTTGTACGACTTCGAAGGTCAGCGTTATCTCGACGCGATCAGCTCGTGGTGGGTGAATCTCTTCGGCCATTCTAATCCGCGCATCAATGCCGCGCTGCATGATCAACTCGACAAACTCGATCATGTCATGCTGGCTGGCTTCACCCATGCGCCCGTGATCGAATTGTCGGAGCGTCTGTCGAAGCTCGCACCGGGCAATTTAGGCCATTGCTTCTACGGCTCGGATGGCGCCTCCGCGATCGAGATCGCCTTGAAGATGAGCTTTCATTTTTGGCGCAACAGCGAGCAACCGGAAAAAACCGGATTCGTGAGCATTGCCAATGGCTATCACGGCGAAACCCTGGGCGCCTTATCGGTCACGGATGTGGCGCTATTCAAAGACGCCTATGCGCCGCTGCTGCGCCAGACCTATCAAACCACTTCGCCCGATGCGCGGCTGGCTGAGCCCGGCGAATCTGCGGAGGCCTATGCACTGCACTGCGCCGAGGCTTTAGCGCAATACCTTGCACAGCATCACGCCACCACCGCTGCACTGATCGTTGAGCCGCTGGTGCAATGCGCCGGGGGCATGGCGATGCATCACCCAATCTATTTGAAGCGCGCGCGCGAACTGTGCGACCAGTTCGGCGTGCATTTGATCGCGGATGAAATCGCGGTCGGGTTTGGACGGACGGGGACAATGTTCGCCTGTGAACAGGCCGGCATAGCGCCGGATTTTCTGTGCTTATCGAAAGGCCTGACGGGGGGCTATCTGCCGCTATCGGTGGTGATGACGAGCGAGGGGATTTACCAGGCCTTTTATCATGATGAGGTGGCACGCGGTTTTCTGCATTCGCACTCCTACACCGGCAATCCCTTGGCCTGCCGTGCGGCATTGGCGACGTTGGATATTTTCGCGCAAGACGATGTGATCGCATCGAACCGCGTCAAAGCCGCGCAATTTACCCAAGCCATGCAGCCGCTGCTCGATCATCCCCGGGTGCGCCATTTCCGCCATTTGGGCATGATTTGGGCGTTTGATGTGGCGGACGCCGGGCCGAATTTCAGCCAGGATTTTTATCAAGCCGCCTTGCAGCGCGGCCTGCTCTTGCGCCCAATCGGCCATACGGTGTATTTCATGCCGCCGTATGTAATAACAATGGAAGAAATCGCGTTGTTGGTGCAAGGCACGCTGGCGTGCCTGGACGTACAGTAGGCGGCTATTGCGGAGGGCGCGCCAACAATTCCCGAATATGGTTACTGGGAATCACATAGCTGATGCCGGAGGGCTGTTTGAGCAGGTTTTCTTTCGACTCTTTTACGAACACGCTATTGAGCACGCCATACACCACGCCCGTTTCCGGATCGTACATCGGGCTGCCGCTGTTGCCGGGATAAGCAATGGCATCGAGTTGAAACACATTGAATGGGCGCCCTAAACGCTTAATGGTTTTGACTTCCAATTGGCGCGAATTGACGGTGGGAACGACATACGGCGTGATCGCCGCCACCACACCGCGATGTGTGGCGGGATACAAGCCAAGCAGCATGCCCAGGGGAAATCCGGTGAACGCCACTGTCGAACCTTCACGCATCGTATTCGAATCACCCAAGGTGAGTGCAGGCAAAGGATCACCTTTGATGCGTAACACCGCAACGTCATGCTCCCTATCAATCGCGATTGGCTTGGCCTCACGCATCACGGGATTGCGCGCATCACCCGAGAGCACCACCAACTGTTCAAGCTGCTCCGTCTCTAATACCGGCGGCAGTACATGCACGTTGGTGACGACCGTCAAGCCATCCCCCACCACGAATCCCGTGCCATAAAACACGCGCGCTGGGCTGCGTGTTGGCTGTATGCTGCCCACCCCGACAATGGACGGCTTAACCTTCACTAAGGTCTGGGGCAAATCGGCGCGGCCTGGCATGGAAACTGCAAATACTAGGACGCTAAGCGTAGCGGTAAAAATAAGACGATTACGTATCATCATGATTTGTCATGCCTCCATCATCAGGTTAGTTCATTATACGTAACACTGTAGCTACTTACAGGCGTTACCGGTATCCGGTAAAATACGCCAAAAAATCAATCAACAAGAGGAATTTTCAACATGAGTATCGTGGGTGTCGTAGGGCTGGGTTATGTGGGTCTGCCGCTGGCGATGGAATTTGGCAAGAAATGCCAAACCATCGGTTTTGATCTCTCGAGCGAAAAAATCGAGAGCTATAAACGTTTTTGCGACCCGACGGGCGAGGTGACGAGTGAAGACCTGAAAGCCGCCACCCAGCTCACAGTCACCACCGACCCCGCTCAACTCAAAAATTGTGATTACCTCATTGTGGCCGTGCCCACCCCGGTGGACGAGGCGCATCAGCCGGATTTCAGCCCGCTGATCGGCTCCAGCACCAGCGTCGGCAAGAATCTTAAAAAAGGCGCGATCGTGGTGTACGAATCCACGGTTTACCCCGGCGCGACGGAAGAAGTGTGCATCCCGATTCTGGAAAAATATTCCGGCCTGAAATGGAAGCAAGATTTCCACGTCGGTTACTCGCCCGAGCGTATCAATCCGGGCGATAAAGAACACACCCTGACCAAGATTCTCAAAGTGGTCGCGGGCGATGACGCCGATACGCTGGAGAAAGTCGCCAAGCTGTATGAATCAATCATCACCGCCGGCGTACATCGCGCTTCCAGCATCAAAGTGGCGGAAGCCGCCAAGGTGATCGAGAACACCCAGCGCGATCTGAATATCGCGTTGATGAACGAGCTCTCGCTGATTTTCCACAAAATCGGCATCGACACGCTGGAAGTGCTGCAAGCCGCCGGCACCAAGTGGAACTTCTTGCCCTTCCGTCCCGGTCTGGTGGGCGGTCACTGCATCGGCGTCGATCCGTATTATCTGACGCATAAAGCCGACATGCTGGGTTATCACCCGCAAGTCATTTTGGCCGGCCGCCGCATCAACGATGGCATGGGTAAATTCATTGCCGAGCAAACGGTGAAGGAAATGATCGCCGCCGGTAGCCATGTGAAAGGCGCCAAAGTCAGCGTGTTGGGGCTCACCTTCAAAGAAAACTGCCCCGACCTGCGCAACTCACGCGTCATCGACGTGATTCACGAACTAATCAGCTATGGCATCGAAGTGCATGTGCATGATCCCGTGCCAGATCAGCAAGAAGCTTTTCACGAATACGGCATCACTTTGGAGCCATGGGATAGCTTGCCAAAGTCGGATGCGATCGTGGTCGCCGTGTCGCACCAGGAATTTCTCGCCAAACCACTCGCCGAATATCAAACTAAATTTGCGAACAAGGGCGTCTTGGTTGATGTGAAAGCGATCTTTGATCCGAAAGCCGTTGCGGCGGCCGGCATCGCGCTTTGGCGCTTGTAGTAGCGCCGGCATCCCTGCCGGCAAATCATTTTTTTCTGGAGCAATCAGTTTGAGCGCCTACACGACTTTGCAACAAACCCTGAGCCAATCTCCTCGCACCTGGCTTGTCACCGGGGTGGCTGGTTTCATCGGCTCCAATCTGCTGGAGACGCTGCTCAAACTCGATCAACGTGTCGTGGGCTTGGATAATTTTTCCACCGGCCACCAGCGCAATCTGGATCAGGTACAGCAACGCGTCACGCCCGCACAATGGGGCCGTTTCCAAATGATCCGCGGCGATATCTGCGATCTCGATACCTGCCGCCAAGCCTGCATTGACGTCGATTACGTCTTGCACCAAGCCGCCTTGGGTTCCGTGCCACGCTCGATTGAAGACCCCATTCTCACCAACAGCAGCAACATCACCGGCTTTTTGCACATGCTGGTGGCGGCGCGCGATGCCGGCGTGAAAGCCTTTGTGTATGCGGCGTCCAGCTCCACTTACGGCGACCATCCCGGCTTGCCTAAAGTGGAAGATAAAATCGGTGGTCCGCTCTCGCCCTACGCCGTCACCAAATATGTGAACGAGCTGTATGGCGATGTGTTCGCGCGCTGCTATGGCTTCACCACCATCGGGCTGCGCTACTTCAACATCTTCGGCCAGCGCCAAGACCCGGACGGCGCGTATGCGGCAGTGATTCCGAAATGGATCGCCTCCATGATCAAACACGAGCCGGTGTATATCAATGGCGATGGCGAAACCAGCCGTGACTTTTGCTATATCGACAACACCGTGCAAGCAAATTTGCTCGCCGCCACCCGCGTTGATCCGGCGGCACGCAACCAGGTCTACAACGTCGCGGTGGGTGAGCGCACCTCGCTCAATCAATTGTTCGAATCGATCCGTGCCGAGCTCGCACCACGTTTTCCTTATTTGGCCGATTACAAACCGGTGTATCGGGATTTCCGCGCCGGCGATGTGCTGCACTCGCTCGCGGATATCAGCAAGGCCAAGAACTTGCTGCAATACCAGCCAACGCATACCATCCGTGAAGGACTCAAAGTCGCGATGGATTGGTATGTACAAGATCTCACCCAACAGCGTTAACCTCTTGGCGCGCTATGGCGCGCTCATCCTGCTCTATGTGTACGCCGCAGCGGGTCTCGCCACCGAGCTTCCCGCTGCGCTCTCCGATGCGCTGAAGCGCGCCAAGATTCCCGAATCGGCAATCGCGCTGCACGTGCAAGACGTGAGTCAAACCACGCCCGTGCTCGCACTGAACGAGCAGCGTTCAATGAATCCCGCTTCGGTAATGAAGCTGCTCACCACCTATGCCGCGCTCGAAGTGCTCGGCCCCGCCTATCAATGGAAAACCGAGGTATACGTCAACGGCGCAATCAAGGGCGAGCGGCTCAAGGGCGATTTGATTTTCAAGGGCTATGGCGACCCCAAGATCACACTGGAAGCATTCTGGCTCCTGCTGCGCGATCTGCGGCAAAAGGGGCTGAAAGAAATCAAAGGCAATCTTATCCTGGATCGCACTTACTTCGACGCGCCCAAAGAAGACCCCGGCGCTTTTGATAATGAGCCCTACAAACCCTATAACGCCGCGCCGGATGCGCTGCTGGTGAATTTCCGCGCGCATCGCGTGCGTTTTTTACCCGAAGCAGAAGGCAAGCCGCCGCGCATCGTGCTCGACCCAGAGATCAATGGGGCGCGCATCGTGAACCAAGTGCGCGGCACGAATGGCGGCTGCGGTGACTGGCGCGAGAAGTTGCAATATCAAATCAGCCGCGACAGCACGCCCCCCACCTATGCATTCAGCGGCAGCTTTTCCAGCACCTGTGAAGAGCGCGCCCTGCACCTCATGCTGCAAGACAATAACGCCTACTTCGGCGCATTGTTCAAACAACTGTGGGAACAGTTGGGTGGCTCATGGAAGGGCGCGGTCGTGGAAGGCGCGCTCCCCGACACGGCTCGCCGCATTGGCAAATACGAATCCCCGGCGCTGGCTGAAATCATTCGCGACATCAACAAATTCAGCAACAATGTGATGGCGCGGCATTTGTTCCTGACGCTCGGCGCGGAACTGCGCGGCGCCCCCGCCACCCCCTTGAAAAGTACTGCGGCCATCGATGATTGGCTCGCGCTACGCGGCCAGCAATTTTTAGAATTGGTGTTGGATAACGGCTCAGGCCTATCACGCATCGAGCGCATCAGCGCCAAGCATCTGGGCTGGCTGCTGCGTGCCGCGTATCAATCCAATGTCTTCGCCGAACTCGAATCGTCGCTGCCCATCGTGGCGGTGGATGGCACCATGAAAAAACGCCTCACCCTCGGCAGCGTCTCCGGCCACGCCCACATCAAAAGCGGCTCGCTCAAGGAAGTGCGCGCCATCGCGGGTTACGTATTCGACGCGCAAGGCCGGCGCATGGCGGTGGTGTGCTTGATCAATCATCCAAATGCCGAATTGGGGCGGCCGGTGCAGGATGC
>JAUXTZ010000398.1 GCA_030681095.1 Burkholderiales bacterium | reverse complement strand
GCATGCAGGGAACGCAAATCAAATCCCAAAATAGCCTGCTGTGCCTCGCGTGTACCCTCTGGGTCACGGCGAATTTCCTCTGTTAATTTTTCTGCCGCTTCCGGCGCCAGATAGCATAACAATTGCTCAGCAATATCGTTGAGCGATGCAGCTATATAGACTTCTTCCGATTCGATGTCTTGATGGCAAATGGCCCAATCGCGTGCTTGGCAAGCCGCATGATGTGCGCGCGATAAGGCGCGGCGCAGTTGCAATAGCGCGCGCGGATTAGATTTGAATTGGCTCTCGATAATGATGGGATTGGCAAAGCGCTCGAACAGTGGCTTGGCGCCAAACATCATGACCGCGTGTTCTATGGTCGTGACCTCACCTGCCAGCCGGCCGCGTTTACGCTTGCCCATCGCGCGTAGCACATTGAGTGTAAAGAAGGGATCGTGCAGAACAACATCAACGATATCGGCGGGTTCGGCACGCTCGCCGCGCACGGCAAGCTTGTCGAATTCGACAGCGCTCACAGACAAGATGGGTAAATCGGCGTTACCGAGTTGCTCGATTAAGTCATGGGCTGAGGAGGCCATCGCCGACGCTCGATGACGTTAGACACGCCACACATAAAGCTCGGTTTGCCCTAGGTCATTCATTTCCACGACCTGAGCAGGCATCACACCAGGAATGGTGAAGCGATAGCTGATGAATAGGGTTCCCGGGCGCATTTCGCGTTTCACTTTCTGCCATAAGGCTGGCATCGGCACCGGCGACAAATAGGCACACACCACATCGTAACCGCCCAAATCGGTATGCCAAAAATCACCCCATTCAATATTGGCATTGGAACGGCCCATCATCCGCAGCTTGCTGATCCAGCACGGCAGCGGCGCAGATTCAATTCCGCTCACATGGCTGTCTGGCCGCGCATCAGCCAAGTGATGAACCAAGCCACCCAAGCCCGAGCCCAGATCGAGCACGCGCAAGCCGGGCGCCTGTGGCAGCTGGTGCTGGATAGCCAACCATACCCGACGCCGTGACAAGTACAAAGGAACCTGGGTTGTATAGGTACTGCCGTAGACCAAGACGAGAAGAACAAATCCGCCTAAAAACCAAATGGGCGCGATGGACAACGCCAGCACCGAGGCCAGTGCCGGGATAAAAACCGCCTGGATCGCTAACCACCAGATGGGCATACCCAGCAAAAAACTGACTGCTACCGCCAGCACGCTTTGCGTCAGTAGAAGCGGGACGATGCCAATTTCCAACCCCAAAAAGCGTAGGCTTAACATGATGAAGCCAGTCAGCGCGATGGCCAGCAACTGCGCCAAAGCCGCTGAAAATATCGGCGGCATGCGGCGCGGCTGAGCCATTTCAAGGCTGGGCAATGGGCGCGGGATCATGTTTTTCCGCTTCCTTAAGATTGCTTGCCTTAACTTCGAGTTTTCCACCATCGTTTCTCACTGCTTCTTCGGTCTGCTTATTCATCACGATGATACTGATGCGACGGTTAATGGGGTTCCCAGGATCGGTCTTATCGAATAACACCGCCGACCCCAAGCCCACCACGCGCAGAATTTTCCCATCCTCAATACCACCACTAACCAACTCGCGACGGCAGGCGTTGGCCCGATCAGCGGACAATTCCCAGTTGCTGTAACCGCGCTCGCCCCCGGAATACGGGGTGGCATCGGTATGGCCGGACAGACTGATAGTGTTGGGGACATCGTTCAGCACCTTGGAAATCTCATTCAGAATTTCTTTCGCATAAGGCTGTAGTTTCGCGCTGCCGATGCTGAACATGGGGCGGCTTTTCTCATCCACGATCTGGATACGCAGCCCCTCTGCGGTAATGTCGATCATGAGTTGTTTTTTGAATTGCTTGAGAACGCTTTGCGATTCGATTTTCTTTTCGAACTTGGTTTTTAATTCTTCGAGCTTTACTTTCTCCTGGCGAATCGCCTCGTTCTTGCCCGCTTCAGGATCCTGGGTTTTCTTTTTGGCCGGCATATTGGCCTTATTTTCCTGCCCCGCTTTGCGCGTCAAATCCTTACCGCCACCCTTGATCAAGCTGGTTGCGTCACCGCTTCCTTCCCCGCCAAGCAGGGCAACCTTCATGGGTTGCTTGAAGTACTCTGAAATACCGCTGAGATCACCCTTCGACGTAGAGCCCAGTAGCCACATTAGTAAGAAAAACGCCATCATCGCGGTAACAAAATCCGCATAGGCGATTTTCCACGCACCACCATGGGCGCCGTGCCCATGCTTTTTGATGCGCTTGACGATAATCGGGCGTTGGGAATCGTCGCTCATAGTGCCTTACTTGCCCTTGCGCGATTTAACTTCATCTTCTAGCTCGCTGAAGGTGGGCCGCTCGGTGGAGTACAGTATTTTTCGTCCAAACTCGACCGCTACCTGCGGCGCGTAGCCGTTTAAGCTCGCGAGCAAGGTGACTTTGATGCACTGATAGAATTTGGTCGATTCGCTGAGCTTGAATTCCAAGATCGTCGACAGCGGGCCAACGAAGCCATAGGCGAGCAAAATCCCGAGGAAGGTGCCGACCAGCGCATTCGCAATGAGAATTCCCAGTTCCGCCGGTGGGATCCCGACGGATGCCATGGTGTGCACCACGCCCATCACTGCCGCCACGATGCCGAATGCCGGCATGCCATCGCCCAGCTTGGCCATGGCGTTAACGGGGATTTCACCTTCGTGATGATGGGTCTCGATTTCGTTGTCCATCAGATTTTCGATTTCGAATGCGTTCAGACTGCCGCTTACCATCAGCCGCAAATAGTCGGTAATAAATTCGATCACGTGATGATCGGCGGCCACCGCCGGATATTTGGAGAACAATGGGCTTTCATGCGGGTTCTCGACGTCGTTCTCAATCGACATCAAACCTTCTTTGCGCACCTTGGCCAAAATTTCGAATAAAAGCGAGAGCAACTCCATATACAAAGCCTTGGTGTATTTGGAGGGCTTGAAGATGGTTGGCACAGCTTTCAAAGTCGCCTTCATGGGCTTGCCGCCATAGGCGACGACAAAGGCCCCTGCCGCTGCACCGCCGATCATGAGGAATTCCACTGGCTGCATCAAAGAGTGGATATGACCGCCTGCGAGCACGAACCCGCCCAGAACCGAGAGCAGTACTAAGATGTAACCGACAATGACAAACATGGATTCTGGCCTCGCTAACCCGGCGATTTGAAAAAATTAGGGGCTTGGCCACGCTCGGCGAGGGCATATTAATACCCTGCTCCGCAATGTAGAACTCAGGCGGGAGGTACCGACGTAGCTATAGCCTGGATATAACTACGTCAAATTTCGGCAATGCTTTAGATCAAACCCAATGTTTTCCTAGGATTGCGATAAAAATGACGACAATTCCGATACTTAGGTTAATGCCGATAAGGATGCGAATTTGCGCCAGCGCGGCCGCAGCAAGTTTCCATTCCTGCGCCGCAACGCCTTTCCTTAAGCGCTGGTAGAGCGCGAAATACACATGGGAGAAGATCAACGTCATGACGAGGCCGAGCGCCAACATGGCGTGGATATACAAACCCACCGCGCCAAACCCACCATAAGCGGCGATCAGATACAGGCCGCTGCCCAAAAGCGCAGCCACCGATAGCCAAACCCAAGGGAAGAAGCGTTCGAATGTCGCCGCCCACAAGGGCAAGCGTTGCGGCGGCTCAAGCGTTTGCACCGCTGCCGGGCGCAAGGCAACATAGGCGAAGAACATGCCGCCGACCCACACCACCACGCTCAAGACATGCAATAACACGGCGATACGTTGGTCCATTTCAAGCTCCTATTGATTCAAAATGCGCGCCACCGGCCCAAAGCTGCGTCGGTGTTCCGGACAGGCGCCGTGCGCCTGTAGCGCTTCGATATGCACCAGGGTCGGATAGCCTTTGTGTTGCGCAAAGCCATACTGGGGAAAGCGCGCATGCAACAGCCGCATCTCGGCATCGCGCGCGGTTTTAGCCAGGATCGATGCGGCCGAGATTTCGGGCACCGTGGCATCGCCTTTCACGATCGCTTGCGCTGCCATGGCCAGCTTGGGACAGCGATTGCCGTCGATCAGGGCGCGCGTGGGTTGCAGCGTCAACCCGGACACCGCGCGCTGCATGGCCAACAGAGTTGCTTGCAGAATATTCAGCCGATCGATTTCTTCCGCACTCGCGCTGGCAATCGCCCAGGCTAGGGCAAATTCCTTGATCTCAATTTCCAAGGCCTCGCGCCGTTTTTCGGATAATTTTTTGGAATCGGCCAAGCCTTGAATCGGTCGCGTCGGATCGAGAATCACCGCCGCCGCAAACACCGCGCCGACTAAAGGCCCTCTGCCCGCTTCATCCACGCCGCACACTAACATGCGCCGCTCGCCTGCAATAAACCAAGCACAGCATCAGACGCTCGCTGTGCAGTGTTTTGCCGTAACGCGAGATGCATACGCTGAAATTCAGCTCGCAGGCTTTCTCGTGCCGCTTTGTCTTCCAGCCACGTTTTCAGTGCCTGCGCCAAATTCTCTGGCGTGGCTTGATCCTGCATCAGTTCCGGTACGATAAAACGTCCGGCCAGCACATTTGGCATTCCAAAATACGGTAGATAGAAACGTCGCTTGACCAAAAAATAAGTGGACTTGGGGATGCGGTAAGTAATCACCATCGGCCGTTTCAATAAAGCCGCCTCCAAGGTCGCGGTGCCGGATTTGACTAACACACAATCGGCGGCGGCCATCGCTTCCTGGGCATGACCGAACAAGATGGTGAGCGGCAGTTCCTGCGCCTGATTGCGGTACAGCGCTTCCTCAAACAGTTGGCGCGTCTCTTTCGTTGGCAGCGGCGCCAAAAACTGCACCTCCGGAATCAATTGCTGTAGTCGCTGCGCAGTTTGCACGAATAAATCCGCGTGCATGTGCAACTCACTGCGGCGGCTGCCGGGCAGTAAAGCCACAATTTTGGCAGTTTGGCTCAGCTTAAGTTGTTCGCGCACTGCGCTACCCATGTCTTCCAGGGAAATGGTATCGGCCATTGGATGGCCGACGAAGGTCGCAGCGATGCCGGCTTGATCGTAGAGGGCTTTTTCAAACGGAAATAAGACCAGCATATGATCTACGGCGCGCTTGATTTTATGAATCCGTCCGCCGCGCCAAGCCCAGATCGAAGGGCTGGCAAAATGCATGGTGGGAATTCCCCGCTTGCGCAATGCACGTTCCACGCCAAAATTAAAGTCCGGCGCATCCACCCCAATATACACATGCGGCTGAAATGCTATTAATTTGCGCTTGAGTTTGCGGCGCATTGCCAGCAGGGAGAACAGATTCCGAATGACTTCGTGAAAGCCGATCACCGATAATTTTTCCATCGGGAACAAGGATCGCACGCCAGCCGCTATCATTTTAGGCCCAGCAATGCCGATGAATTCCGCCTGCGGCAGGCGGGCGCGCAAAGCAGCCACCAGGTGGCTGCCCAACAAATCTCCCGACGCCTCACCGGCGACAATAGCGATACGGATCGTACCCATTGCGATTTAACGAATAATGCCGCGTGTAGAAGTGGCGAGGAAATCAAGTATCGGCTGTACCTCAGGATGCTCGCGCGCTTGATCCAATAATGCAGCTTTCGCTTCTTCTAAGGTCAAGCCCTTACGGTATAGGGTTTTATAAGCTTGCTTCACTGCGGTGATGGCATCGGGCGTAAAGCCACGGCGTTTCAAACCTTCACTATTGATGCCATTCGGCTTTGCGCCATCGCAACCCGCCGCCATGACATACGGCGGTACGTCTTTGTATACCGCGCAGCTCACTGCGGTAATGACATGGGCACCGATTTTACAAAATTGATGCACGCCGGTAAACCCGCCGAGTATGACATGGTCCGCAATTTGCACATGTCCCGCCAAGGAGGCGTTATTGGCAAAAATCGTGTGGTTCCCCACCGCGCAATCATGCGCGATATGCACATAGGCCATGATCCAATTATCGTTGCCGATGCGCGTCACGCCTACATCTTGAGCAGTTCCAATATTGAATGTGCAAAATTCACGAATCATATTGCGGTCACCGATTTCCAGGCGCGTGGGCTCGCCGGCGTATTTTTTATCTTGCGGTATTTCGCCGAGGGACACAAATTGAAAAATTCTATTTTCGCGGCCAATGCGCGTATGGCCAGTGATCACAGCATGCGCGCCAACCTGCGTGCCGTCACCCAGCTCCACATGCTCGCCGATGATGGTATAGGGGCCGATACTGACATTGGCGCCGAGACGAGCGCGCGGATGGACAATGGCGGTCGCATGTATCATTCGACGTTACGCACCGTGCACATTAACTCGGCCACCGCCACGACGTTTTCACCCACGTGGGCCTTGGCCGAATATTTCCAAATACTTTTGATCGAGCGCTCAAAATGCACCTCGAGCCGTAACTGATCCCCTGGCTCCACCGGCTTTTTGAAGCGCGCTTTGTCGATGCCGACGAAGTAGTAAACTGAATTTACATCCGGTTTCTTGTCCGCGGATTTGAACGACAAGATCGCGGCGGCTTGCGCCATCGCCTCCAGAATCAACACCCCAGGCATCACCGGCCGAGTAGGGAAATGCCCTGGGAAGAAGGGTTCGTTAATCGTCACATTTTTGATCGCTACGATACGCGTGCCTGGCTCCACCAGTTCTACCCGATCCAACATCAAAAACGGGAAACGATGGGGGAGATATTGCATAATTTCATGGATATCCATGGCGCTCACGACGGTTTCCTTTCCAAGGTTTCTAATTTTTTTTCCAATTCACGCACGCGATTGGATAGTTCTTCCATGCGTCGCAATTGCGCCGCATGTTTCAACCACTCGCGATGCGGCTCCGCCGCCCAGATGGCGCTGTAGGTGCCGGGTTCGGTCAGGGATTTAGTCGCCATCGTTCCTGGCGATACCGTGATGCCGTCCGCGATGCGTATATGCCCGACGATCATCGCCGCGCCGCCGATCCTGCATCCCTTGCCGATCACCGCACTGCCGGCAATGCCGGCGCAGGCGGCGATGGCGGTATGCGCCCCAATTCGCACGTTGTGCGCCACATGAACCAGGTTGTCGATCTTCACACCCGATTCAATCACGGTGTCGTCTAGTGCACCGCGATCGACCGTGGTATTCGCCCCGATCTCGACATCGTCGCCGCAGATCACCCGGCCGGTTTGCGGGACTTTAATCCACTGCTCCTTATCTTGAGCAAAGCCGAAGCCATCGGAGCCAATCACCACGCCCGCATGCAGAATGCTCCGCGCGCCGATTTGACAGCCCCGATAAACCACCACGCAGGGATATAAAAAACTCTCAGGGCCGATGGTCACACTCTCGCCCACCTGACAGCCCGCACCGATCACCGCACGGTCGCCGATGCGTGCGCCGCGTCCGATCACCGCATGCGCGCCGATCGCGACGCCGGCGCCGAGCTGCGCCGATTCATCCACGACCGCGCTAGGATGAATGCCGGCTGCAGGACGTTGCAGCGGATTAAAAAAAGTTGAAATCTTTGCCTGATAGGCATAAGGGTTGTCCGCCACAATTCTTGGCAGTAGCGTCGCGTCTCGATCCGCCTGACCCAGAATCACGGCGCCCGCGCGCGTGGCGGAGAGTTGCTGACGATATTTGCTGTTGGAAAGGAATGCGATTTCAGACGGGCCGGCACTCGCCAGGGTGCCGATGCCGGTAAACACTCGATCACCGCTGCCCAGCAACTCGCCCCCGAAAGTTCGGACTAAATCACTTAAGCTGACTCCGGTATTCTGGCCCACCGTGCGCTATTTATCCGCCAGCGCACGCAACACTTTGTCGGTAATGTCGATACGGGTGCTGACGTAGACTGCTTCTTGCAATACCAGATCAAATTTTTCTTTCTCGGCAAGATCGCCAATCGCTTTATTGACCCGATCTTGGAATGCTGCACGCTCTTCGTTTTGACGCACATTCAAGTCCTCGCGAAATTCGCGCTGCGAACGCTGCAAATCGCGGTTTAAGTTGGCGAGGTCGCGCTCCTTGTTGCGGCGATCGCCTTCGCTCATGGTGACGGTTTCCTTCTCCAGGTGCGCTTGCAAATCCCGAAATTGCTTGGCCAATTTTTGAATTTCTTGCTCGCGCGCGGCAAATTCCTTCTCCAGCTTCTTGCTCGCCCGAACCGCTGGCGCCGATTCGCGGAAAATGCGCTCGGTATTCACGAAACCGATCTTCGATTCGGCGGCCATTGCCCAGGGCGTCGATAGAACAAGTGCCAGGGCCATCAATAATTTTTTTCCGTTCACGCTGCAATCACTCCTAGAACACACTACCTAATTGAAATTGGAATACTTCGGTTTTATCACCCGACTTGGAATTGAGGGGTTTAGCCAAACTAAAACGTAACGGCCCTACCGGAGAAACCCAGTTGACGCCAAGCCCCGTGGAATAGCGTAGGTCGTTCGTGCTGAATGAGTCATTGGCCGCCACGATGGTGCCCATATCCAAGAATGCGCTCAAGCGAATCGATTTATCTTGGCCAAGGCCAGGCATCGGGAAGTATATCTCTGCATTCCCCACCAAACGACGACCGCCGCCAATGGCCTCGCCATTGCTATCTTTGGGCCCCAGCGTACCGGATTTAAATCCACGCACGGAGGATATCCCCCCCGCATAGTAATTCTTGAAGAATGGGAGCGGGTCGTTTGCCAACCCGTAGGCGATGCCAATTTCGCCATTCAACCTTAATGTGTAGTCCCGTGCGAGCGGGTGATACCACTGATGTTGGTAATTGACCTTGTAGTAGTGCAGCGTCCCCCCTGGCAACCCCATCTCGCCGTAGGCACTCTGCACGATGCCACGGGTCGGAGAGGTGCGGCTATCCAACGTGTCGCGCGCCCAACTCACATCACCGCGCAAGGTCGTATAGTCAGAGCCGGTGGTGTTAACAAAATCGCGGTAAAGTGTGGAAGCACTATCGAGTAAATCGAGCTTGGTGCTATCAATCCCCAATCCGAAGTTGATGCTATCCGTCTCATTCAGCGGAATGCCGGACCGCGCGCCCAGGCCGATAGACGAAGTAGAGTAACTGGAGATAGAGAGCGAACTCGCATCTGTTTTGCGCAGATAGGCATCAAAGCCCAAGCTCACTCCATCATCAGTGTAATAGGGGTTGGTGTAGGAGAGGGAGTAAGTCTTATTGACTTTACTGGTGTTGATCGACACCGCCAAGTGATTGCCCGAACCCAATACGTTGGACTGCGACACCGAACCGCTTAGCACGAAGCCTTCACTACTGGAAAAGCCTGCCCCCGCGAGAATGTTGCCGGTTGATTTCTCTTCCACTGCGATATTCATATCCACTTGGTCAGTGGTGCCGGGCACCGCCGGGGTCTCGATGTTTACTTCTTTAAAATAACCCAGGTTGTTGAGGCGTTCACGGGAGCGATTAATTTTATCTTGCGCATACCAGCCGCTCTCGGACTGACGTATTTCACGCCGAATCACTTCATCCCGTGTGCGCACATTCCCGGACACATTGATTTGGCGCACATAGACTTTACGGCCGGGATCCACAAAGAAAGTGAATGCGACACGCTGATTGATTTTATCCAATTCCGGCACTGCATTCACGTTGGCGAACGCAAAGCCGTCATTGCCCAAACGATCCGCGATGGCCTTGGTAGATTCAGTCAGCCTTTCTCGTGAGAACACCTCCCCCGAACGCATTTTTACTAATTTGCGTAACTCCGCCTCGCCAATAATCGGCTCGCCGGCTACCTTTATGTCAGAAATTGTATAACGCTTACCTTCGGTAATATTGAGGGTAATGTAAATGTCCTTCTTGTCGGCGCCGATTTGTACTTGGGTCGAATCAATCGCGAATTCGAGATAGCCGCGATTGAGGTAA
>JAUXTZ010000396.1 GCA_030681095.1 Burkholderiales bacterium | reverse complement strand
GTATCACTTCGTCGGAACCGACCTCGGAGCGGACTTTACCGATGGCCTCTTCGACGTAATCCGGCATATTCCAATCGTGGCTACAACCGCAGATATCGTGCGCAAAACGCTCGATGATGTATTTGCCTTGCAGCGTGTGCGTCACTTCGGGGTGGAACTGCACACCATAGAAATGCCGTGCTTCGTCCGCCATGCCGGCGATCGGCGTGGCGGCGTTGTCGGCGATGACTTTGAAACCGCTGGGCAAGGCGGTGACCTTGTCGCCGTGACTCATCCATACATCGAGAAAGGCTTTTCCATCCGCATCCACGCGATCTTGAATATCGCGCAGCAGCGCGGAATGGCCGCGTGTGCGCACTTCGGCATAGCCGAATTCGCGTTTGGTCGAGCTTTCCACCTGGCCACCCAACTGCGCCGCCATGGTCTGCATGCCGTAGCAAATTCCTAGCACCGGCACGCCCAGCGTAAACACGCAGTCAGGCGCACGCGGCGTTTCCTCTTCATATACCGAGGATGGGCCACCGGAGAGGATGATGCCTTTAGGGTTGAAATCGCGAATGAACTGTTCGCTGACATCGTTGGGGTGCAGTTCGCAATAGACATCGGCCTCGCGCACCCGGCGCGCGATGAGTTGGGTGAATTGGGAACCGAAATCAAGAATGAGGATTTTATCGTGCATGGTTTGTATTTTTATGTGGTGTCAGGTGTGAGACAAAAAGGAAAAATCGGAGCGGGTTTGTCACCTCACTCCTTATCCTTATCGCCTCATTCCACCCGGTAATTCGGCGCTTCTTTAACAATCTGCACGTCGTGCACGTGAGACTCTTTGACACCTGCGGAGGTGATCTCAACGAAGCTAGCGCGCTCGTGTATGGCGGCAATGGTTTCGCATCCAAGATAACCCATGCTGGCGCGCAAGCCCCCCGTGAGCTGGTGAATCACGCTGACTGCGGTGCCTTTGTACGGTACACGGCCTTCCACGCCTTCCGGCACGAGCTTGTCTTTATTTGCTTCGTTTTCCTGGAAATAACGGTCGCTGGAGCCTTGTTGCATCGCACCCAAGGAACCCATGCCGCGATAGGATTTGTACGAGCGGCCTTGGAACAGCTCGATGTCGCCCGGCGCTTCCTCCGTACCAGCGAGCAGCCCACCCAGCATAACCACATGCGCGCCTGCGGCGATCGCTTTGGAAATATCGCCGGAGTAGCGAATACCGCCGTCGGCGATCAGTGGCACGCCACTGGCTTTCAGCGCCTCCGCCACATTAGCCACAGCGGAAATTTGCGGCACACCCACACCAGCGACAATGCGCGTGGTGCAGATGGAGCCGGGGCCGATGCCGACTTTCACGCCGTCTGCGCCATGATCGACCAAAGCTTTGGCCGCGTCAGCGGTGGCGATGTTGCCGCCAATGACTTGCACTTGCGGAAAGTGTTGTTTGATCCATTTGACGCGATCCAGCACGCCCTGGGAATGGCCATGCGCGGTGTCGACCACGATTACGTCCACCCCGGCTTCGACTAAGGCTTCGACACGCTGGTTGGTGCCTTCACCCACCCCCACTGCCGCACCTACCCGCAACCGGCCAAGTTGGTCTTTGCAGGCAAATGGATGTTCGGAGGATTTTTGAATATCCTTCACCGTAACCAAGCCGCACAATTCAAATTCGTCATTCACCACCAGCACGCGCTCCAAGCGGAACTGATGCATGAGCGCCTTGGCTTCTTCGCGCGAGGTACCCTCTTTTACCGTGACCAAGCGCTCTTTCGGCGTCATGATGTTTTTGACCGGTTGATCGAGATTGGTCTCAAAACGCAAATCGCGGTTGGTGACAATGCCCACCACTTTCACGCCATCCACCACCGGCAAGCCAGAAATTTTGTGCATGCGCGTTAATTGAATCACATCGCGCACACTCATGTTCGGCGCTATCGTGAACGGGTCTTTCACCACGCCGCTCTCGAAACGTTTGACCTGCAACACTTGCGCCGCTTGGGCCTGCGGTGTCATGTTCTTGTGGATGATGCCGATACCGCCTTCTTGCGCGACCGCGATCGCCAACCGCGACTCGGTCACGGTATCCATGGCGGCGGATACAAGGGGGATATTGAGCTCGATCTCGCGCGTCAGGCGGGTCTTGAGGCTGACATCGCGTGGCAGGACATTCGAGTAGGCGGGAACCAGCAGAACGTCGTCGAAGGTAAGGGCTTTTTGGTGAATGCGCATTTTGAATACCTATCCAAAACGACATTATACGGGATTGACCTATCCTGGTAAAAGCATCCACCGTCTTTCACCCTTGATCCCCCTGAAACAATTGACGAATTCCAGCTAAAAGGGTAAGGTTCCTAGCAAGCCTCACCGGCTTAATTCCAATATAAATAGGTTTCAAACCAAAGGAGTCAACGACAATGCAAAAACACATTTTGATCGCTGCTGTTGCAGGCATGCTTTCTCTGGCGGGTTGCCAATCCGCTCCGCCAGCTCCTGCCAAGGCCACGTTGAATGACGAAGCGAAAATTGCGCTGGCATGGGCTGAGTCGGATGTAAAAACGGCTCAATCGCAAGGCGCACTGTGGACGACCGCCGATGATGCATTGAAAGCCGCTAAGAAAGCTGCTGCAGAAGGTGACAGCGCCGCGGTAATTAAAAACGCAAAAACTGCCAGTACGCATGCCAAACTTGGAATTGAGCAACTGAAGCTCCCGCTCATGACTTTGGGCAGCAAATAATCACATGGCATTGAGCAAAAAATAATGCGTCAAACAGGCCGTCGTAAGACGGCCTGTTTATTGGTTGAAAGCACACCATGAAAATATTGTTAGTTTTGACGGCTCTATTATTTTATGCGGTCCCCGCCTCTGCGGAAATGTACCGCTGGGTGGATGCTCAAGGCAAGGTCCACTACTCCGATCAGCCCCCCACTGAAAAATCCAAATCCAGCAAGACGCTTAATATCCCCAATCAGCCCGCTGCGTCCGCCGCTGAATCCAACAAGAGTTGGCAGGAAAAGGATTTAGATTACAAAAAGCGTCAAGCGGCAGCCTCCGAAACCGAAGCCAAGAAAAAGAAAGAGGCAGAAGACGCGAAGGCAAAAGTCGAGAACTGCGACAAGTCGAAGAAAGCCCTCAAAGCCTTAGAAGAGGGTGGAAGAATTAACACCTATGATGAAAAAGGCAACCGCTCAGTCATGGACGACGCACAGCGCGCAAAAGCCATGGACGATGCCAAAAAAGCCATCAGTGAATGGTGTAAATAGCTCAAGATGCTTCCGGGGGCAGGTCGCCCCCACCCTTCTTCATTACCTTTCCCTCTTCGGCGCGCTGGCGCCGCACCTCCTTGGGATCCGCGATCAGCGGGCGGTAGATTTCCACGCGGTCTTTGTCGCGCAACACGGCATCCAATTTCGTGAGCTTGGAAAAAATGCCGACCTTGGATTGGGCCAGATCTATTTCAGGGAATTTTTCCAAGATACCGGAACGCTTGATCGCTTCTTCGACTGTTGATTCGGCTGCCAGCTTCACGGACATGATCACCTGCTGGACGGGTAAAGCGTAAGCCACTTCTACTTGGATTTCATTCGCCATACATTCGCTCCGCACGTTCGACAAAGGCATCGACTAAGGTTCCAGCAATCAAACTGAATACTGGGCTCACCAGATTTTCGATGAGTCTATTTGAGAATTCGTATTGTAGCCGCAGCTCCACTTTGCTGGCTTCATGCGTCAATTCGGTAAAGCGCCACAAGCCATCAAGCTGTTGAAAGGGGCCCTCACATAAACGCATTTGAATCACATTCGGCGCTTGCCGCGTATTTTCCGTGGTGAAACTTTGCTTGAGATGATGAAAATCGATGCGGATGGTGGCGACGACGATGCCCTCGTCGCGCGCATGCACCGTAGTGCCGCCACACCACGGCAGAAACTGCGCATAGTGCTCGATTTGATCCACCAAATCGAACATCTGCCGCGCGGAATGCCCCACCAACACCGACTTTTCAACCAAGGCCATTGCACAATTCCCGCATGCGCGGGCAAGGAAAGAGAAGCGCTAAATAGAAGCTGTTAGAATACGCGATTTCGCGCGAAATCACACGTTCCCATGTCCATTGTTCAGAACAAAAAAGCCTTCCACGATTACTTCGTCGAGGAAAAATTCGAGGCGGGAATCGCGCTCGAGGGTTGGGAAGTGAAAGCGATACGTGCCGGACGTGCCCAGATCAAAGAATCCTACGTCAACATCCGCGACGGCGAATTGTTTCTGATCGGCTCGCACATCAGCCCCCTGCCCACCGCCTCTACCCACGTCCACCCCGACCCAACGCGCACCCGAAAGCTATTGCTGAAGGGCGAGGAAATCTCGCGCCTGATCGGCAAGGTGGAGCGCGCCGGCTATACCCTGGTCGCACTCGACATGCATTACACGCGAGGTCGGATAAAATTGGAAATTGGCCTGGCCAAAGGCAAGAAAAAACACGATATCCGAGAGTCGGAAAAAGAACGCGATTGGCAGCGCGAGAAACAGCGCTTAGTGCGCACCACGAAAGAATAAAGGGAGATGGGGCGACGTACCGGTTTCGAACCGGTGACCACTGGAATCACAATCCAGTGCTCTACCAACTGAGCTAACGCCGCCACGGGTTTCGGCCAAGATTTAGCCGATGCAAGAAAGGGCGCAATTATGCGGCAGCGGGCATGGAAAATCAAGAATGGCCTGCCCGACAGGAATCGAACCTGTAACCCCCAGCTTAGAAGGCTGGTGCTCTATCCGGTTGAGCTACGGGCAGATGGTATCGGGCTGACACCGGGGAAATCGCCGCGCCTCACCGCGCGGCTTGATATTTGGTCGGGGTGGGAGGATTTGAACCACCGACATCCTGCTCCCAAAGCAGGCGCGCTACCAGGCTACGCTACACCCCGAGGTGCGGGACTATAACGCTCGAAGCGCTAAAAATCAATCTGAAGTGGCTGCCAAAGTCCCCTATTTGCAAGTTGATGCTTTAAAATCACGCTTCTCATGAGCGCACAAATCATCAACGGCAAGGCCATCGCGGATAATCTGCTCATGCAAATCCGCCAAGAAGTCGATGCCCATACCGCAGCCGGAAAACGCCCCCCCGGCTTGGCTGTGATTCTGGTCGGGGACAACCCCGCTTCCACCATTTATGTGCGCAACAAGCGCCGCGCATGTGAAACCACCGGCATCCATTCCGTCGCGCACGATTTGCCCGCCAGCACCACCCAAGATGAACTGCTCAAACTGATCGACCAGCTCAATGCCGATGCCAGCATCGACGGTATCTTGGTGCAACTCCCGCTCCCGGCGCATATCGACGGTCGCTCTGTAATCGAGCGCATTGACCCGAATAAAGACGTGGATGGCTTTCACCCCTACAACATAGGACGGCTGGTGCAGTGCACCCCCACATTACGGCCGTGCACGCCGTACGGGGCAATGACGCTGCTTAAATCTACGGGGATTGAGCTGCGCGGAAAAAACGCCGTCGTGATCGGCGCCTCCAACATTGTCGGTCGCCCGATGGCGCTAGAACTATTGCTCGCCGGCTGCACGGTAACCGTTACGCACAGCGCCACGCGTGATCTGCCGAGCCATGTGCGAGCAGCCGAAATACTGGTGGTAGCGATCGGTAAGCCGCGCATGATACAAGGCGACTGGATACGCCCAGGTGCGATCGTGATTGATGTGGGCATCAACCGTTTGCCTGACGGTAAAATCTGCGGTGATGTGGATTTCGAGTCCGCCGCCCAACGCGCTGCGTGGATCACCCCGGTACCGGGCGGCGTCGGTCCGATGACCATCGCCACCCTGCTACAAAACACTCTGCAGGCCTATCGAATGCACCAGGACTAAGCGCCCGGATGCCAACTACATCGAATATCAATGCTTGCAAAAACACGGGGGGTCCTTCTTATGATGGGTGGAAAACTTGCGATAAAAGCGAAAAACTGGTATTAAATCGTACTTTTGCTACAGGGTAAAATGAAGATGTCCGCAGAACGCCAAAAAGCTTTCGCCCCCTACACCCCTAAGAAAGGCGAGGCCTATATGAATGCGCGGCAACAAACGCATTTTCGAAAAATCCTGGCTGAATGGAAAGGCGAGTTGTCCCAAGACATCGACCGCACTGTTCACACTATGCAGGATGAAGCCACGGTTTTTGCCGACCCCAATGACCGCGCCAGCCAGGAATCCGACATGGCGCTGGAACTCAGAAACCGTGACCGCGAACGCAAGCTGATCAAGAAAATTGACGAAACCATCGGCAAAATCGAGGCGGAGGATTAC
>JAUXTZ010000392.1 GCA_030681095.1 Burkholderiales bacterium | reverse complement strand
GGATACTTGTCGCACCAGCTAGCCAAGAGTTCGGTAAATTCGGCCGACGTCAACGCACGCTTGTCAGCGGCCAGGGTGTAGCGTTCATTTTCATAAAACTCGGAGCTGGCGCAGTCGATGCCGATGGCGATATCGGCGCCTGGCGTGTAACCCGCAGCCTTGATCGCTTCCATGATAACTTTGAGCGCGGCTTCGTTATTCTCCAGATTTGGCGCAAAACCACCTTCGTCGCCCACCGTCGTGACATGGCCTTGGCCATCGAGAATTTTTTTCAACGCATGGAACACTTCTGCGCCGTAGCGCAGCGCTTCGCGGAAACTTTGCGCGCCGACCGGGATGATCATGAATTCTTGCATATCGATACTGTTGTTGGCGTGCGCGCCGCCGTTGATGATATTCATCATCGGCACTGGCAATTGCATTTGCCCCGCGCCGCCGAGGTAACGATAAAGCGGCAAGCCAGATTCTTCGGCGGCCGCTTTGGCCACCGCCAGCGACACGGCTAGAATCGCGTTCGCGCCGAGACGCGCCTTGTTCTCCGTGCCGTCGAGATCAATCAGGGTTCGGTCGATGAAAGTCTGCTCTTCCGCATCGAGGCCGATAATCGCTTCACAAATTTCAGTGTTCACATTTTCCACAGCGCGCAGCACGCCTTTGCCGTTATAGCGCTGCTTATCCCCGTCGCGCAATTCAACGGCTTCCTTGCTGCCGGTCGAGGCGCCGGAAGGCACGGCGGCGCGCCCAATCACGCCGGACTCCAACAATACATCCGCTTCCACGGTGGGGTTGCCGCGCGAATCCAGAATCTCGCGCGCGATCACATCAACGATTGCACTCATTTTTTTATTCCTAACTATTCATAAATTCAGTTTCAATAAACCCAGTCTTCTTGACCAGCATATCGAGCTCTTTCAGCGTAGTCAGCAGTTCTTTCATGCGCGCCAAAGGCCAGGCATTGGGACCATCCGACAAGGCTGCTTCAGGATTCGGATGCGTTTCCATGAATACACCCGCGACGCCAGATGCCACGGCTGCACGCGCCAACACCGGCACGAATTCACGCTGACCGCCGCTTTTGGTACCCAACCCGCCTGGCTGTTGCACGGAGTGAGTTGCATCGAACACGACCGGACAGCCGGTGTTGCGCATAATGGCCAAGCCGCGCATATCGGATACCAAGGTGTTGTAGCCAAAGGACGCGCCGCGCTCGCATACCATGATGGTATCCGCGCCGCCGTTAGCCGCTTTGGCTTTATCCACCACATTTTTCATATCCCAAGGCGCCAAGAATTGGCCTTTTTTAATATTCACCGGCTTACCCGTCGCGGCGCACGCTTGAATGAAATCAGTCTGGCGGCACAAAAACGCCGGCGTTTGCAAAACATCCACCACCGCCGCGACTTCATTCACTTCATGCTCCGCATGCACGTCAGTCAACACCGGCACGCCGATCTGCTGCCTGACCTCGTCTAAAATTCTTAAACCTTCTGCCATGCCCAAACCGCGAAACGAAACGCCGGCGCTACGATTGGCTTTGTCATAGGACGATTTAAAAATAAAGGGGATGCCCAAGCCGGCGCAGATTTCCTTCAATTGGCCGGCAGTATCCAGCGCAAGTTGTTTCGACTCAATCACACACGGGCCAGCAATTAGGAACAATGGCTGATCGAGACCGACATTAAAACTGCATAATTTCATGAGAGCGCCTTCTGGGCGGTAGCTTCGCTAGGTAATTGTTCGTGCTGTTGCACAGCCGCACGGATAAAGGATGAAAACAAGGGATGGCCGTATCTTGGCGTGGAAGTGAATTCGGGATGAAACTGTACCGCCACAAACCAAGGATGGTTGGGCAGCTCAATCATCTCGCACAGATGCTCCACCCCCTGCGAACGGCCACTTATTTTCAGGCCGGCCTGCTCGAGTTTTTGCAATAGGCTATTGTTAACTTCATAGCGATGGCGATGGCGCTCAACGATCGTATCTTTAGCGTAAATAGCGCGGGCAAGACTGCCCGGCACTAAGTCACATGCTTGTCCACCCAGGCGCATGGTGCCACCCAGATGCGAAGTTTCGGTGCGCTGCTCGACTTGGCCGGAGCGGTCGAGCCATTCGGTGATCAGCGCCACGACCGGATAGGGGGTGTTGGGATCGAATTCCGTGCTGTGCGCGCCGGGCATGCCCGCCACATCGCGCGCGTATTCGATTACCGCCAATTGCATGCCGAGACAGATGCCGAGGTAGGGAATATTATTTTCGCGCGCATAGCGAATGGCGTTGATCTTGCCTTCCACCCCACGCATGCCGAATCCGCCCGGAACCAGAATCGCGTTCATGCCGGCGAGCGCTGACACATCGCCGCCTTCCAGCGTCTCGGAATCGATGTAGTGGATGTTTACCTTGCTCTTGGTGTGTATACCGGCGTGGATGAGCGACTCAGACAGCGATTTGTAAGATTCGGTCAGGTCAACATATTTGCCGACTAGTGCGATATCCACCGCATGCTCAGGGTGCTCTTTATCGTAGATTAGCTGATCCCATTGCGACAGATCGGCCGGCGGCGGATTTAGATCCAGCTTATGGCAGACGATCTCGTCCAGGCGTTGATCGTGCAGAATGCGCGGGATTTTGTAGATGCTGTCCACATCCACGGCGGAAATCACGGCCTCTTCCAGCACATTGGTAAACAGCGCGATCTTGCGCCGCTCATCCGGCGGCAAAGGGCGATCCGCACGGCACAGCAGCACGTCGGGTTGAATACCAATGCCACGCAATTCTTTCACGGAGTGCTGGGTGGGCTTAGTCTTGATTTCGCCCGCGCTGGGGATATAGGGCACCAGCGTCAGATGAATAAAGCAGGCGTTATTGCGCCCCACCTCGATCGCCATTTGGCGAATCGCTTCCAGAAACGGCAGCGACTCGATATCGCCGACCGTGCCGCCGATTTCTACTACCGCGACTTCCGCATCCCCAGCGCCAAGCTTGATGGAGTGCTTAATTTCGTCGGTGATATGCGGAATAACTTGTACCGTACCGCCCAGATAATCACCGCGGCGCTCTTTTTTAATCACGCTGTCGTAGATTTGGCCGGTGGTGAAATTGTTGCGCTTGCCCATTTTGCTGCTGACAAAACGCTCGTAGTGGCCGAGGTCGAGATCAGTTTCCGCGCCATCTTCGGTCACGAATACCTCACCGTGCTGGAACGGGCTCATGGTGCCGGGATCGACGTTGATATAGGGGTCAAGCTTGAGCAGCGTGACTTTGATCTTGCGGGATTCGAGGATGGCGGCAAGGGATGCGGCAGCAATCCCTTTACCCAAAGATGAAACGACCCCGCCTGTGATAAATACGAATTTTGTCATGGAGAATTTGATAGTACAGACGGGAGTTCATAATACGCCAAAAGCGTAGGCCTCACAATGTAAGGGATGTAATTTATTGCTTGGCCAAGCGTAGCCAAGTCTCAACAACTGTGTCTGGATTCAAGGAGATACTCTCGATTCCCTGCGCCACCAACCATTCCGCAAGGTCGGGATGATCTGAGGGGCCCTGGCCGCAGATGCCGACATACTTTCCGGCTTTGCGGCAGGCTTGGATCGCTTGCGATAGCAGCGCTTTCACCGCTGCATTGCGTTCGTCGAAGGCGGCGGCGACCAGGCCCGAATCGCGATCCAAGCCCAGCGTGAGTTGGGTTAAATCGTTGGAGCCAATGGAGAAGCCGTCGTAGTGTTTTAAAAATTCCTCCGCCAGAATCACATTGGAGGGAATCTCGCACATCATGATGACGCGCAAGCCCTGCTCGCCGCGCTTCAAGCCATGTTGCGCGAGCAAGTCGATGACACCCTTACCCTCTTCCACCGTGCGCACGAAGGGAATCATCAGCTCGACGTTCACCAGCCCCATGTCTTCGCGTATCTTTTTCATGGCGCGACATTCGAGTGCGAAGCAATCTTGGAACGCGGGCGCGAGGTAACGCGCGGCGCCACGAAAGCCGAGCATGGGATTTTCTTCTTTCGGCTCGTAGCGCTCACCTCCGACCAGGTTGGCGTATTCGTTGGATTTGAAATCCGATAGGCGCACGATCACCGGTTTGGGCCAGAAGGCGGCGGCGATAGTCGCGACGCCCTCGGTCAAACGCTCCACATAAAAGCGCACCGGGTCGGCATAGCCGGCACACATCGCTTCCACGGTGCGTTTGAGTTCAATGGGCAGCGCCGGATACTCCAGCACCGCCTTGGGGTGGATGCCGATCATGCGGTTGATGATAAATTCGAGCCGGGCAAGACCCACGCCGTCATTGGGCAAGCTGGCGAAATCGAAGGCGCGATCCGGGTTGCCCACGTTCATCATGATCTTGACCGGGGCTTTGGGCATGGCCTCCAGGTGAATATCGCGCACCTCGGTTTCCAACAGGCCCGCATAGACGAAGCCGGTATCCCCCTCCGCACAAGACACCGTGACGGCTTGGCTATCAGTCAGCTTCTCAGTCGCGTCCCCGCAGCCCACCACCGCCGGGATACCCAACTCGCGCGCGATAATGGCCGCATGGCAGGTGCGCCCACCGCGATTGGTGACGATGGCCGCAGCGCGCTTCATCACCGGCTCCCAATCGGGATCAGTCATATCGGTCACCAGCACATCGCCCGCTTGCACCTTACTCATTTCAGCGGCATGCAATATCACTTTCACCTGTCCGCTG
>JAUXTZ010000391.1 GCA_030681095.1 Burkholderiales bacterium | reverse complement strand
ACATGCGCTCGATCAGCGCATCGGGTACGCGCAGTTGGCCGACTTTTTTGCTTTCTGCTTCCACATAGACCGGCTTTTCCGGATCGAAATGCCGCAGCTGATGCCAGATTTGGCTATCGAACATTTTTTGCGCCGGCTGCGGCGCATCGGGCAGATTGCCCAGCACCGAGCCGCGATGCGCGGCGAGTTGTTCCAAGTCCAATACCTGGCTGCCGGCTGTGGCCAGCGCTTGCAGGAAACGGCTTTTACCTGAGCCGGTTGGCCCGCACACTACTTGGAACTGAAAGGCTTGGGGCAGGGTGGCGAGGTCCTCGATTACGCGGCGCCGGTAGGCTTTATAGCCGCCTTCCAAGCGCGCTACTTTCCAACCGATCTCGCTCAAGATATGCGCCATGGCGCCACTGCGTTTTCCGCCGCGCCAGCAATAAATCAGCGGGCGCCAGTTTTTCGGCTTGGAGGCGAAATAGTCTTCGATATGGCGTGCGATATTGCGCGCGATCAACACCGCGCCGATTTTTTTCGCTTCGAAGCTGGAAACCTGTTTGTAGATGGTGCCGATGCGCTCACGTTCTTGCTCGGTGAGTACGGGAAAATTTACGGCGCCCGGAATGTGATCTTCGCGGAATTCCGAGGGGGTGCGCACGTCGATAATTTCGTCAAACTGATCGAGCTGTGCTACGGTTGCGACCGCTGTCATGGCTATATTATTCTGTGAAAAGAAGCGATTTTAGCCCTTTGGCACGGCATAACACTAATCACGCATTACCTCGGGATCAAGCGCAGGTACTGCGGCTGTTCCAGGATACGGGATTTGGTTATGCGGCTGAGATCGGGGTTGAGCTTCCCGGGGAGCCACGGGCGGACGTAGCTGCCTAATTCTTGCGCAGCGTTGTGACGCGCGGGTTTGCCGTTGTAGCCTCGGAAGGGAATTGCCGACGCTCAAAATGGCGCTTTTCTTGAAGTAATAAGGCAAGATGAAGGCTAATATTGCGCCGATCGAGTAAGCGCCGTTCAAATGGCAGGAACTCAACACTGTAGCTAGGTAGTTTCGTTGCGGTATTCATCACCATGCTCCTTTTTTTTATTATGGCAAATGAATAGCAAAATCCAACTAAATAACCAATTTTTAATGAACTCGTAGTGAACCCCTGAGCTAGAATCAAAAGCAATCAAACAGTTATGAGAGGACCATGCGATGCGGTTTCTGATTATTGAAGACGATGCTTCCGCTGCGGATTTCCTGAAAAAAGGTCTCGGCGGTTTCGGCTATGACGCTGATGTCGCTCATGATGGTGAAGAAGGCCTCTCCATGGCGCGCGATAAAGACTACGACCTGTGGTTGATTGATGTCATGTTGCCCAAGCGCGATGGCCTGTCGGTGCTGAGATCACTGCGCGATGACGGAAAGCATGTGCCTGCCTTGATTTTGAGCGCGCTCGGCCAAGTGGACGATCGGGTCGAGGGCTTGCGTGCGGGTGGCGATGATTATGTGGTCAAACCTTACGCGCTGGCTGAGCTACAAGCGCGGATCGAGGCGCTGCTGCGCCGCACCAATAGCTTCGACAGTCATCCCGAAACAGAAATTGACGTGGGTGAGTTGCATATGGATTTGCTCTCGCGCGCCGTGTCGCGCGCCGGGCAAGAAATATTTTTGAAGCCACGCGAATTTCGTTTGCTTGAATATTTAATGCGCCATGCCGATAGCGTGGTGACACGCACCATGTTGCTGGAGAATGTGTGGGATTATTTTTTCGATCCCCAAACCAATGTGGTCGATGTGCACATCAGCCGCCTGCGCTACAAAATCGATAAATACTTCCCTTATCCCATGTTGCATACCGTGCGTGGTTCCGGCTATATGCTGCGCTCCATACGGGGGGCAGAAGAGGGTTAGGCCGCGTGCCGTCCTTTTTCCAACGTCCTGCGGCGCTGCTGACGACGCCGGTACGACTAACGTTAGCGTTTACCGCGCTCTATATCGTTGGCACCCTGCTCATCTTTGTTTTTCTCAATTTTCAACTGCGCATCGCGCTCGTCGGGCAAGTCGATAAGTCGCTGCTCGATCAACAAAACCTGCTCACCGTCCAGCACAAAGAAGCCGGCTTTCCGGCCATGTTTCGCGCGATTCGCAGCGAGCTGTTGAGCCGCGGCCAAAGCGATCGCACTTATCGGGTATTTGATGCGAACGGGGCGAAGTTGCTGGAGGCGGGCGAGTTGCAACTGCCGGCGGATATTCCCGCCGGACAGGGTATTCATGAAATCCAAGCCACGCTGAATGTGGGCGAGGGTGTGCCGGTCAAGGCGCGCTTGTTGAGTTTCACACTCCCCGAGCAGATCAAAGTGCATATCGCCAAGAGCATGCAGGCCACGGATGAGCTGATGGCGAGCTTTCGCTCCGCCTTCATCACCACTGTGGCGCTCATCTTGTTGCTCGGTCTGGCCGGCGGCTGGTGGTTGGCTAAGCGTTTCTGGTATCAGATCGAATCGTTCAATCAAATGGCGATGAAAATCGTCAACTCCGGCAACCTGGCCAGCCGCATGCCGGTCACCGGCAACGATGAGTTTTCAGTGCTCGCTACCAATATGAACGCGATGCTCGATAAGATGGAAAAATTGTTCCAAGGCATTCGCCAAGTCAGCGACAACATCGCCCACGATTTGCGCAGCCCGCTTACCCGCTTGCGGGCCGATGTTGAAGTGACGTTGCAAGAGAACGACCCCAAGCTGTTTCGCCTAACGCTGGAGCGGGTACTGACCGAACTGCAAAACATGCAGGAGATTTTTCAATCGCTGCTCTCACTGGGTCAGGCGGAAGCCGGTAGCCTCAAGATTCGAAAGAAACCGCTCGATTTTTCGCAATTGTTGGAGGATATCGTTGAACTCTATGGCCCGCTGTCGGAAGACAAGGGGCAAGTATTCGAGTCGAATATTGCAGAGAAAATTGAAATCGAAGGCGACCGGCAATTGCTGGCGCAGGCACTTTCTAATTTGCTCGACAACGCGGTGAAATACGTACCGGAAGGCGGCAAGATCGTGCTTTCAGCTGTATTTAAAGACGATAAAGCCGTGATTCGCCTCGACGATAGCGGACCGGGTATTCCGCAAGATATGCGCAGAAAAGTCTTCGACCGTTTCGTGCGCGTTGATCCCAGCCGCACTTTGCCCGGCACTGGCTTGGGATTAAGCTTGGTGAAAGCCTTCATCGAATTGCATCAAGGCAACATCACGCTTTCCGATAGTAAACTAGGCGGCACATCGTTTATCATCGTGCTGCCGGTGAAGTAAAAATTCGGCACTACCGAGAACGCCAAGAATAACTTGATCCGCATCTACCAAGCCGCTAACTTGCCTCAGGCACATCTTGTCTCAGGACTGCTGCGACATGCCGGCATCGACTCGCGTGTACTCAAGGAGAATGCTCAAGGTGGGCTGGGCGATATTCCTTTTGGTGAAGCGTATCCGGAAGTGTGGATCGAGAATCCAGCCGATTCCGAGCGCGCTAAGGAGATCATTGCCGAATTCGAAAGCGCCCCAGTTGACCATGGCAGCATGACTTGCCCTGCCTGCGGTGAAGAAAACCCAGGTAATTTCGAGATGTGTTGGAAGTGCGGGATGCGAATTTAACTTTAAAACTGCTTTTAACCACGGGGAACACGGGGTTCACGGGGAAAAAACCAAATTCTTTGAGCTTGAATTCTTTCACCCGCTGGATGTCATGATTTAATCAAACAACTTAATGATGTTTCCCCGTGTGCCCCGTGCCCTCCGTGGTTAATTACTTTTTCTGGCATTACGGGCGCAGCATCGGCCGCAATACCGGCCACACCGTATCCAGCAGCAGCGGCTGCGCTTCAGCGGTCGGATGCAAACCATCAGCCTGAAAATATTCGCGCTTGCCGGCAATCGGCGCCAGCAGGAAGGGCACGCGCTGCGTTCGATATTTAACCGCCAGTTGTTCATACAAGCGATGGAACTTTTCGGTATAGGCGGGGCCGTAATTGGGCGGCAAGCGCATGCCGATGAGCAGTACTTGTGCGCGGCTTTTCTTGGCGCGCCGGATCATCGCTTCGAGATTCGATTGCGTGGCTTCCAGCGACAGGCCGCGCAGTCCATCGTTGGCGCCCAGTGCCAGAATGACCACCTGGGGCTGATGGCTGGCGAGCAGGACGTCGATGCGATACAGTCCGCCGCTGGTGGTCTCGCCGCTGATGCTGGCATTGATCACTTGATAAGGAAATTTCTCCTCCACCAAGCGTTGCTGCAATAAGCTGACCCAACCGCTGGTTTGCGCCAGACCGTAACTGGCCGAGAGGCTATCACCGAGCACCAGAATTTTTTGCGCGCCCCAAGCGGGCAGGCAGAGCAAACAACAAGTGGCGATCAAGCCGCGAAGGAAAAATAACTTCATGTCAGAACCATCGATTATTACCGTCAGGCAGCTTACCAAAACGGTTGCGCTGGAAGCCGGGCCGCTTACTATCCTGCACGATATTTCATTCGAGATCAAAAGCGGCGAGTCGGTCTCGATTGTGGGCGCCTCTGGCTCGGGAAAATCAACGCTCTTGGGGCTGTTGGCCGGCTTGGACGAGCCATCGAGCGGCAGTGTGATGGTCCAAGACGAATCCTTGTTTGAGTTGGATGAAGATGGGCGCGCTGCGCTACGCGGACGCTGCATGGGCTTCGTGTTCCAGTCGTTTCAGCTTTTGCCCATGCTCACCGCGCTGGAGAATGTGATGCTGCCGCTGGAGTTGGCGGGGAGCGCTGATGCGTGCAGCCGCGCGCAGCGCATTCTCGATCGCGTTGGCTTGGGTAGCCGCATGCAGCATTATCCCAAGCAGCTTTCCGGCGGCGAGCAACAGCGCGTGGCCATCGCGCGCGCCTTCGTAGCCGAGCCGGCGTTGTTGCTGGCGGACGAGCCCACCGGCAATCTTGACAGCGCCACCGGCGCCAATGTGATCGAGTTGTTGTTCGATTTAAATCGCGAACGTGGCACAACCTTGCTCTTGGTGACGCACGATACGGCACTTGCTTCGCGCTGCGGACGCAGCCTGCGGCTCGATGCAGGCCATCTAGTGGCAGACGCATGAAACTCGCACTGCGCTTATTGTCACGCGAATCCCGTGCGGGCGAACTCACGCTGATGTTCGTAGCGCTGGTGGTGGCAGTGGCGGCAGTGACCACGGTGAGCTTCTTCACCGATCGCGTGCGACAGGCGCTCACTACCCAGGCGAATCAATTGCTCGCCGCCGATCTGGTGCTGATCAGCGACCATCCGATTCCGGCGTTGTTCGAAGCGCAGGCTATCGCCTCTGGCTTATCCAGCGCACACACGCTGGCTTTCCCCAGCATGGTGATACAGGGCGAGCGCAATCAATTGGCTGAGGTAAAAGGTGTCAGCGCAGGCTATCCGCTGCGCGGCGAATTGAATCTGAGCCGTGTGTTGTTCGGCCCAGTTGAAGCCGCGCGCAGCGGCCCACAAGCGGGCACGGCCTGGGCCGATGCGCGTTTGATGCAAGTTTTGGGTTTGAAAATCGGCGAAGAGATCGAGCTGGGCCAAGCGCGCTTGACACTCGCGGCGGTGATCGTCAAAGAGCCGGATCGCGCCGGCGATTTCTTTAATATCGCGCCACGGCTCATGCTGCATGTGGACGATATCGCCGCTACCTCGTTGATCCAAGCCGGCAGCCGCGTTGCTTATCGCTTGCTGATCGCCGGCGAGGATAAAGCACTTAGCGCCTATCGTAAGTGGGCAGAGACGCGGCTTACGCGCGGTGAGCGCATCGAAGGCGTGCGCGATGCGCGCCCGGAGATTCGCGCGGCACTGGAGCGGGCAGGTCGTTATCTGGGCCTGGCCGCGCTGGTGTCGGCGATCTTGGCGGCGGTCGCGGTGGCGTTGGCCAGCCGCCAATTCGTTTTGCGCCATTTAGATAGCTGCGCAGTGCTGCGCTGTCTGGGGGCGAGCCAAGCGACAATCTTTCGGTTGTATCTAATTCAGTTTGTGATCCTTGGTTTGGCGGCCAGTGCGCTGGGCAGCCTGATCGGCTTTGGCGGCCAAGCTGGCTTGGCCGAATTCATGCGGGGCCGCATCGTGAACGACCTGCCAAGCCCCAGCCTATGGCCATTGGTCGAAGGCGTGGGCGTGGGCTTGCTGCTGCTGCTCGCATTTGGCTTGCCGCCGCTCATGCGCTTAAAGCGCGTATCGACGCTGCGCGTGTTGCGGCGCGATCTAGGCATGCCCAAGCAGCTGGGGTTGGCGAGCTATGCCTTGGGCGCGGTGACGGTTGCGGGCGTGCTGATATATCGCGCGGGCGATATCAAGTTGGGGCTGTATGTCTTGGCAGGTCTGTTAGGCGTGGTGCTGGCTGGCTTGTTGTTGGGCGGCTTGCTGCTGCGCGCCATTGCAGCTTTGCGTAGCCGCGCGCGCGGCGTGTGGTTTTATGGTTTGGCCAACGTGGGGCGGCGGCGCGCATCCAGCCTGACACAAATTCTCGGCTTCGCACTCGGCTTGATGGCGCTTTTATTGTTGACGTTGGTGCGCGGCGATTTGCTGGCGAGCTGGCAATCATCCCTGCCGCCGGATGCACCGAACCGCTTCGTGATCAATATACAACCCGATCAGCTACCACGGCTTGAGCAATTCTTCCGCGCCGAAAAACTGGATTCCCCCATGCTGTATCCCATGGTGCGCGGGCGGCTGGTGGCGATCAACGAGCGCCCTGTGAATTCGAAAGACTATCCGGAAGTGCGCGCGCAGCGCTTGGTCGAGCGCGAGTTCAATTTGTCTTGGGCGGATCAGCTGCGCGCGGATAATCGCATCACCGCTGGCAGTTGGTGGCGTGCGCCAGCAGCCTCCGATCAATTCTCGGTAGAGCAGGGCATCGCTGAAACGCTGGGCATCAAACTACAAGATCGCCTGACGTATGAAATTGCCGGCACGCGCGTCAGCGGACGCGTGACCAGTTTGCGCAAGGTGGATTGGGATTCAATGCGGGTAAATTTCTTTGTCATCAGCCCGCCCGCGTTGCTGCAAGCGCAACCCGCAACCTATATCACTAGCTTTCATCTGCCAACTGGACGCGAGGCGGTGCTCAATGATCTCGTGCGGCAATTTCCCAACTTCACCGTGATCGACGTCGCGGCGATCATGAGTGACGTGCGCGCCATCATGGAGCGCGTTTCGGAAGCGGTGACTTTCGTATTCTTGTTCACCCTATTGGCTGGTCTCGTCGTGCTCTACGCCGCGGTGATGGCGACACGCGATGAGCGCTTGTACGAAGCGGCGGTGATGCGCACGCTGGGTGCGCGCACCAAGCAA
>JAUXTZ010000387.1 GCA_030681095.1 Burkholderiales bacterium | reverse complement strand
GGATATCACGCAGCAAATCGAATCCGGCGCGCAGCACATTTCATTCGGCGACCATGATTTTCTGAATGGCCCTACCCATGCCTTGAATGTGGTGCGTGCCTTGCATGAACGCTGGCCACAGCTTACTTACGACGCCACGATCAAAATCCAGCACCTGATCGACCACGCCGAGCTGCTGCCGGAGCTGAGGCGTACCGGCTGTCTATTTATTATCGCCGCGGTGGAATCGGTGGATGATCGGGTGCTGGATTATCTGGCCAAGCACCACACGCGCGCCGATTTCTACCGCGCGGTGGGGTTGGTGCGCGAGGCCGGCATCGCGCTCGCGCCGACTTGGGTGGCGTTCCATCCGTGGAGCACGCTGGAGCGCTATCTGGATTTGCTCACGAGTCTGGTCGAGTTGCGCTTGGTCGAAGCCGTGCCGCCGGTGCAACTGATGATTCGGCTGCTGATTCCGAGCGGCTCCAAGCTTTTGGAATTACCGGGATTTGAAAGTTTGATTGGCGCGTTCGACCAGAAACTGCTGGGTTACCCCTGGCAGAATCCCGATCCGCGCGGCGATGTTTTGCAGCGCGAAATTCAAGCCTATGTAGCCGAAGCCGAAAAGGACAATACCCCGCGCCGCACGATTTTCGAGCACATCTGGCGCATGGCACACGCCGCTGCAGGCAAGGCCGCGCCTTCGTTGGCTAACACCGATCTGGGTCAACCGATCCCGCATATGTCCGAACCGTGGTATTGCTGTGCCGAACCGACCGAGGCGCAGTTGGAAGGCTTTTAGATTTCCCGCGTTTATCCATGGTTGCAGTGATAATGAAATCCATTCTTTTACTCCTCCCCGTCGCCAGCTATCGCAACGACGATTTTCTCGCAGCGGCGGATAAGCTTGGCGTGCAGGTGATCCCCGTCGCCGATTATTGCCCGCAACTCGCACCGGCTTGGGGGATGCATGCACTCTCCGCCGTGCATTTCGATTATCCCTTGCAAGCCTCACAAACGATCCTGGAACATTTGACAGCCGAGCCGGATGCGGTGTTTGCGGTGGATGATCATGGTTTGGAAATCGCTGCGCTGCTGCGCGAGAAGCTGGGTTTGCCCGGTAATAGCGTGGCGGCGGTGGGCCTCACCCGTGACAAACTGGCGTTTCGCCATTTGTTGGCAGCGCATGGTTTTTGCTGCCCCGATTTCCGGCATGTGTCACACGATACGGATCCGGCCGCACTCGCGCCGGCTTTGAGCTATCCGGTGGTGGTGAAAGCGCGCCGCCTTTCTGCCAGCCGCGGCGTGGTGCGCGCGAATAATGCGCATGAATTTTTCTCGGCGGTACACCGGGTGCGCGAGATTCAAGGCCGTGTCGATCGCGAAAGCCAAGAATTGGGGCTGGTGGTCGAAGCTTTTATTCCGGGCCAGGAATACGCCCTGGAAGGCCTACTTACCCAGGGTGAGCTGAAAGTGCTGGCCTTGTTCGACAAGCCCGATGCGCTGGACGGACCTTATTTCGAAGAGACCATTTATGTCACGCCGTCGCGCTTGCCCCAAGCGATGCAAACCCAGATCGTGGAGCAGGTAGTGCGGGCTTGCCGTTTAGCGGGATTGTCCACGGGTCCGGTTCACGCCGAAATGCGCGTCAACGCTCAAGGCGTGTGGCTATTGGAAGTCGCAGCGCGCTCCATCGGCGGCTTGTGCGGGCGCATGCTGCGCCATACGCTCGGGATGAGTTTGGAAGAACTCTTGCTGCGTCATGCATTGAATCAACCGCTGCCCGAAGTCACCGCGTGCGGCGCGTCGGGGGTGATGATGATCCCGATCCCGAAGCGCGGCCTGTATCAAGGTGTGGATCACTTGGATGCGGCGCGTGCAGTGCCGCATATTACGGATATCCAAATCACCACCGAGGTCGGCGCACTGTTGCTGCCAGCACCCGAGGGCGCTGGCTATCTCGGCTTCATCTTTTCTCAGGCAGATACCCCGCAAGCGGCGGAGCTAGCGTTGCGTGCGGCGCATCGGCTCCTCGCGTTCGAGATTCAAACCGAAGTGCCGGTGACGCCGATTTAAAACCGATCCGTGATAATGACATCGGGCAGCGGCAGTTGCCCGCCGCGCGGCCAGGGTTCTTGCACGCCCTTGCCAACGGCAAGCATGAAACTGATGACATGATCGGCGGGCAGCTTGATGAGTTTGCCCACGGCGTCGAAATCGAAGCCATCCATTGGGCACGAGTCGTAACCCATCTCTTTGGCAGCGAGCATTAAAGCCATGCCCACGATGCCGCACGAGCGCATGGCTTCGTCGCGTTGCACTGATTCGCGCCCTTGATAATATTGGCTGATGGCGGGAACCAGGAAATCCTGCACCGGCTGCGGCGTGTTTTTCCAGTAGCGCGCCGGTTCATGTTCCCAAGCTTTCAGATCCGCGCACAGCACGATCAGCAGTGAAGCATCGGTGACTTGCGCCTGGTCCCACGCCGCTTGACGAATTTCGCCGCGTAACGCCGGGTCGCGCACCAGCACGAAGCGCCAATTCTGTATGTTGAAAGCGCTAGGCGACAGGAGGGCGAGGGAGAGCAGGCGGTCGATTTCCGCCTCGCTCATGCGGTGGTTGGGATCATAGGCTTTGATCGAGCGGCGGGTTTCAATGGCGGTGGCGACATTCATGAAATATTTCCTTTAGGTTTTACGGATAAAGAATGCATGTTCGCTATTTACCTCATTCGAAGCAATCAGTTCATTCCCAGTTTGTCTGGCAAAGGCGCTGAATTCGGACATCGCGTCAGGGCTGTTGGCCACGATTTTGAGCACCTTGCCGGAGGAGAGTTGGCCCAGCTCTTTTTTGACTGCCAAGGTCAACATAAAACACTTGAGATTACGTCCATCTAATTCACGATCGAAGTTCATGGCATCTCCCTTTTACACGTTGAATATTACTGGGCCGATATTGTTTAGCG
>JAUXTZ010000381.1 GCA_030681095.1 Burkholderiales bacterium | reverse complement strand
ACATGGGGGCAAGGCTTTCACAAACGCAAAAAACTTCGGCATCAAAACAAACTGCCATAAACCGCCAATGAGCGCCATGCCGATGAAAAGCATCAGCAGCTTTTTTCTACTGCTTGCGCTGGGTTCGATATAGTCTTGTTCCATGATGCCTTAATGAAGCGAACCAATCACCGTATCAAGTTCATGAGGGCCGGAGGTCTTACTGGCAAAAGGCAAGGCCTGAACCTGAATTCCTTTATTTTTGCTGGCACGCTACACCCCGCGACCACGCGGCCCAAGGAAATACCAGAGGATCAAGCCCAGCACGGGCAATAGCAGCACTGCGACGATCCAAATCAGCTTCTTCTCGTTCGAAACAGCGCTTTGGAAAATATTGATAATTGCCCAGACATCTCCGATCAATACCAAGAGCCCAAAGACACCGCCAAATCCGAAGTTCATCATTTTGATTCCTTTTCTGTTTAGTGGGAGCCGTCAACAAATCAATGGTGTCTGACCCCATTTACTCGCGTCGGGTAAGGACAGGATAGAGCCAGTTAAAGATGGGTTCAGGTGCTAGCTTTTCCCTGGCATCGAATAACTGCCATTCCATATATGGTGAAAACTTTGAAAAATTGTCGCGCAGTAGCTCGATGTTTTGAGGGGACAATTCAAAGTGAAACTCTGTGGGACTCTGGCGGATTTTCGTATGTATGGCCTTGCAATAAAACTTCGCGACATAACTGCCAGAGCGCCAAGAAAAATCGGAGCGGTAGAAATTTAGCAATGCATGAAATTTGTCTGACCTCAATAGGCTTTGTCGAACATCAGAACCGCTGGTTTTCAGAAATTCATGATGATCGTTTGCCTCGTCGATCAGAGGTTTTATGCTGGACCCGAATTTTGGGTCCTGAAACTTGAATAGCTTATCGACGAGTGCATCGGGCCTGACCTTGAGGGCAATGCCGGTTTCATCCTTCTCTACGGTTTGGAGAATTCCGCTGGGATCTCGGATCTGATTTAGGGTTTCTTTAGTTCCCTTCCACCGGAAGATCTTTGTGTCCCCACTTTCGTGCTTCACTTCAACACTGAAGTTGTCGAGGAGCACATCATGAGTGTCCGCTGAAACTGCTATCCGCACATTAAATATTGGCCCTAATGTTGTGTAGCCTAGCTCCACCTGGGTGTCAGGGATGATTACTATCGTGGGTTTGCGGATCGCCTTATAGGCCCAAGCGCCAATCTGTGGGAGCCAAGCGGCTGCACCAACGAACGCTGCAATTTGTTCGGGCGTGTAAGGCATCGAAAGATCGTCCTTTTCGGTCATTATTATTCAGGTGCCCATTACGAAAAAAGGCGCAGTCCCCTGCGCCTTTTTTCACCTAGCCGGTCAATCCCAGCTCAAAGCCCCACCCGTCTGATACTCCGTCACCCGCGTCTCAAAGAAATTTTTCTCCTTCTTCAAGTCCATCATCTCGCTCATCCACGGGAAGGGGTTGGTGGCGCCCGCGTAGAGTTCGTCGAGGCCGATCTGTTGGCAGCGGCGGTTGGCGATGAAGCGCAGGTACTCTTTGAACTGGGCGGCGTTGAGGCCGAGCACGCCACGCGGCATGGTGTCTTCGGCGTAGCGGTAGTCCAGCTCCACACCTTTTTGCATCAGGCCGGAGATTTCTTTGCGGAATTCCGGCGTCCACAGGTGCGGGTTTTCCATTTTGATTTGGTTGATGAGGTCGATGCCGAAATTGCAGTGCATCGACTCGTCGCGCAGGATGTATTGGTATTGTTCGGCGGCGCCGGTCATTTTGTTTTGACGGCCCAGCGCCAAGATTTGCACGAAGCCGACGTAGAAGAACAGGCCTTCCATGATGCAGGCGAAGACGATCAGGCTTCTGAGCAGCTTTTGATCATTCTCCGGCGTGCCGGTTTTGAATTCCGGGTTGGTGAGGATGTCGATGAAGGGCATGAGGAATTGGTCTTTGTTCCGAATGCTCTCTACCTCGTTATAGGCGTTGAAAATTTCGCCTTCGTCTAAGCCTAAGCTCTCAACGATGTATTGGTAAGCGTGGGTGTGGATCGCTTCTTCGAACGCTTGGCGCAGCAGGTATTGGCGGCACTCGGGCGCGGTGATGTGGCGATAGGTGCCGAGCACGATGTTGTTGGCGGCCAGGCTGTCGGCGGTGACGAAAAAGCCGAGGTTGCGCTTGACGACCAGGCGCTCGTCATCGGTGAGACCGTTCGGGTCTTTCCAGGTGGCGATGTCGCGGCTCATGTTGACCTCTTGCGGCATCCAGTGATTGGCGCAGCCGTTAAGGTATTTTTCCCAAGCCCATTTGTATTTGAAGGGCACCAGTTGGTTCACGTCGGCGCTGCCATTGATGATGCGTTTATCTTCCACGCGCACGCGGCGGGTTTTTGCTTCGTCGGGCGTGGGGTGCAGGGAGAGCTGGGCCGAGGCGGCTTCGCGCAGCAAGTCTTCGGTTGGGGTGGGGGTATGTAGCGCGGGCTGAATTGCGGGCGACAGATTCTCTTCAAAGTTCAGCATGGTCAAATCTCCTAACTAATTACAACTATTATGGGTGGACGGAAATACACGCCCTTTATTTCTCTTCCATCCCGCCTCTATTAACAATCTTAGAGGTGGTTATTTAAAAGTTACTCCCTCCCCTTTACAAGGGGAGGGTTGGGGTGGGGATGGGTTGAACGTGTTGCACTTTACCCACTCACCCCCATCCTAGCCTTCCCCCTGGAAGGGGGAAGGGACTAGAGTGCGTTCAACGATTTTTACCTGGCGCCTGAATCCCGACGCCCGACGCCTGCTTTACTGACATGACTCGCACTCATCAAACCCAGGATCGCCGGGGCGCATGGTGCAGGCTTTGCCGAGAAACTCTGGCTCGGGCAAGTTGACGGAGCCAGACATCATTGGCGCACCAGCAGCGATTGCACCGCCACCCATATTGCTCGCGGCCATATTGTTCGCACCCATGGCAGATACGCCACCACCATGCGCGGACACGGCGTTTAGCTCACCGCCTTTGCCGGTGGATTTCTCGGCGCTGGTTGCACCTAATGTGCGCAGGTAATAAGTGGTTTTGAGGCCGCGTATCCAGGCGAGCTTGTAGGTGTCGTCGAGCTTTTTGCCCGAGGCGCCGGCCATGTAAATGTTGAGCGACTGCGCTTGATCGATCCACTTTTGGCGGCGCGCGGCGGCTTCGACTAGCCAT
>JAUXTZ010000365.1 GCA_030681095.1 Burkholderiales bacterium | reverse complement strand
TCATCTGGCATTTGTTCGTCATGGCAGGAACTGCATGCCATTTTTTCGCAGTGTATTGGTATGCGGCCTAGCGTACCCCTTGTAGGGAGGAGATCGGACAGGCATTTGCCGATGAGGTGTTCCGTGTGTTCCATCAGGCACATCCGGCGACGGCCCTATTGTCGATCCACATGACGCCAGCGGTGGAAATAATGTTCAAGCGGGTGATGAAGGGATGACATGAGTTCAAGCTATTTCAATACTCTTTATTCATTTGCTCTGGGTGCGCCCGATCTTGGCCGCAAACATGAATGGCATCCAGGTACAATCAGCGCTCCTTAAAGATCAATCCAAACCTGATGAGCAAAGCCTTTACCCGCGAAACGGACGATGACCCGGAAGATGAGCTGGAGCCGGAAGAACAGCTCGCGCCCAAGGGCAGCAAAAACTACATCACGCCTGCCGGTTTCGCCAATCTACAGGCGCAACTCAAAGATTTATTCAACGTGCAGCGCCCGGAAACCGTCAAAGTGGTGTCTTGGGCTGCGGCCTTGGGTGATCGCTCGGAAAATGCCGACTATCTTTACGGCAAGAAGCGTTTGCGTGAGATCGATAAGCGCATCCGCTTTCTCACCAAGCGCATCGGCTATGCAGAGATAGTCGACCCGACCCAACAACCCAAGGATAAAATTTTCTTTGGCGCAACGGTGGTGGTCAGCGATGAGGCGGGTGAGGAACATACTTATTCCATCGTCGGCATGGATGAAATTGACCTGTCACGCGGACGCGTGAGTTGGATTTCGCCGGTAGCTAAAGCGCTGCTGGGGAAACAAGTGGGTGATGCGGTGATTGTGCGCACGCCGAGCGGCGCGCAGGAATTGGAAGTGATTGAGATTCGGTATGATGCGATTGATGATTGAGTAGCAATTGCTCTTCAATATCAAAGCAAGGTAACTCTCAAAAGTACCTTGGGCGTCATTCCGGCGAAAGCCGGAATCCAGTCGGTTCTTGAGTTGCCGCGGCTTTTAAAACCCTGGATTCCGGCTTTCGCCGGAATGACGGGCTTCTCCAAAGATTCGTCTAGCTAAGCTTTGCCACCCGCCTGCCGCTGTCGCCTAGTTTCAAACAAGCAAATCCCGCTCGCGACGGAAACATTCAAACTATCCACGCTGCCCAGCATGGGAATCTTCACCAGCTCGTCGCAATGCTCGCGCGTCAAGCGGCGCAGACCCTCGCCTTCCGCACCCATGACCCAGGCGATGGGGCCGGTGAGCTTGGCCTGATACAGGGTTTGTTCGGCTTCACCCGCAGCGCCGATGATCCAGATGCCCTGATCTTTTAGCTCGCGCAGAGAACGCGCCAGATTGGTCACCGGGATAAATGGCAGCACCTCGGCCGCACCGGAGGCAACTTTACGCACCGTTGCATTGAGGCCCACCGCACGATCTTTCGGCGCGATTACCGCATGCGCCCCCATGGCATCGGCCAGACGCATGCAGGCTCCGAGGTTGTGTGGGTCTTGCACGCCATCCAGTACTAACAGCAGCGCCGGCTCGGTGAGTTGCGACAGCACATCATCAATGCTCACTGCGAGTTTTATTTGCTTAACACGCGCCACGCAGCCTTGGTTATTGGCAAATCCGCTCATGCCGGCGAGCCGCGTGCGATCAACCGGCAAGACGCGTACTTTTTGTTCTTCCGCGAGTTGCAACAGATTGCGCGCGCGTTGATCCTTGCGCTCGGCATCGACGTAGAGCTCTTCTACGCTCTCGGGATGACTACGCAGACGGCTTTGCACGGCGTGAAAGCCGTAGATGAATTCAGTGCTCATTACTTATTTTCTTGTCCGCTTCTTACTGGGTTTTGCGGGCGGCGCTGCTTCAGTCACACCGGGCAGGGTAAAGTCGATGCGGGCGGTTTCGAGATCGACACGGGCAACTTTGACGCGTAGCCGATCCGACAAGCGGTAGTGATGATGCGTGCGTTCGCCAATTAAGGAGTGCTTCGCCTGATCGAATTGGTAGTAGTCATTACCCAATTCAGTTACGTGCACCAAACCTTCGACATACACGCCATCGAGTGCGACGAAGAGGCCGAAATTGGTGACGCCGGCGATGGTGCCTTCGAATTCCTCGCCGATTTTATCCTGCATGTAGTAGCACTTGAGCCATTGCTCCACATCACGCGTCGCGTCGTCGGCGCGGCGTTCGGTCATGGAGCAATGCGTGCCCAGCGCTTCCCACTTGCCGGGGTTATAGACTTTCTTTTGCACGACTGCTTTGATCGCGCGATGCACCAGCAAATCCGGGTAGCGCCGGATCGGCGAGGTGAAGTGGGTGTAAGCCTCATACGCCAAGCCGAAGTGCCCGACATTCTCCGGGCTGTATTGCGCTTGCTTGAGCGAACGCAGCATCACGGTTTGCAGCAACTGTGCATCAGGCCGCGTTTTAATTTGTTCCAATAGCTTGGCAAAATCCTTGGCGTGAGGTTCGTCGCCGCCAGTCAAGTTGAAGCCGAAGCCCTTAAGGAAATCGCGCAACATGACGAGTTTCTCGGGCTTGGGGCCTGCATGCACACGGTACAAAGCCGGATGGTTGTTGCTTTGCAGAATATCCGAGGCGCACACATTGGCGGCGAGCATGCACTCTTCAATCAGACGGTGCGCGTCATTGCGTACGGTGGGCTGGATGCGCTCGATCTTGCCTTG
>JAUXTZ010000357.1 GCA_030681095.1 Burkholderiales bacterium | reverse complement strand
CTGTACGAACTCGGCCGTAGTGCCGAGGACTTTCTCTGGATGATCCTTCCAGATTTCCTGTGTGGTAACGCCGGTGAAGCCGATCTTGTCGTGAATGGCGCGTGCGTTCCACGGTTCGCCTACGCAGTAGCCATCCATGTTACCGACGCGCATATTGGCCACCATTTGCGGTGGCGGCACGGCGATATTTTTTACTTCGGTGAGCGGGTTGACGCCGTGGCTGGCCAGCCAGTAGTTCAGCCACATGGCGTGGGTGCCGGTGGGGAAGGTCTGCGCGAAAGTGTATTCGCGCGGCTCTTTTTTGATGAGCGCGGCGAGGCTGTCGCCATCTTTCACACCCTTGTCATAGAGCTGCTTGGAAAGTGTGATGGCCTGACCGTTGTTATTGAGCGTCATCAACACCGCCATGTCCTTCTTCGGTCCGCCGATGCCGAGTTGCACGCCGTAGATCAAGCCGTACAACACATGCGAGGCATCCAGCTCGCCGTTCACCAGCTTGTCGCGCACCGCAGCCCAGGAGGCCTCTTTAGTAGGCGTAATCTTGATGCCGTATTTTTTATCGAAGCCCATGACCGAAGCGATCACCACTGAGGCGCAGTCGGTGAGCGGTATGAAGCCGATTTTGACCTCGGTTTTTTCTGGTGCGTCCGAGCCTGCCGCCCAAGCGGCGTTACGGATTGCGTCCGGCACCATGCTCATGATGCCGGCGACGCCAGCGATAGCGGTGCTTTTCTTAATGAAATCGCGGCGGCTAGTATCGACCACAGTGATGCCGGGCTTCAGATCGTCTTTCATGCTTCTCTCCTAATAAGTGAGTCAAAAAAATAGGCGTCCACTCCGCGCAGCGCTAGCTGCCGAAATGGACGCCTTTGTCCGGTGCAGTACCGAGCCTCATTGCGCGGTCTGCGGCTGCCCGTCGTTGGGCAGCGTTAATGTATGTATAGCAAACGCCGTGCCAGCTCGTTAAACGAAGGCCTCGGCGAGATCCACAATTTGTCCTGCGACATCTGCGAGCTTCGCATTGCGATCCATCGCCAGCTTGCGCAGCAAGCGGTAGGCCTCATCCTCGCCAATGTCTTTCTGTTTCATCACGATGCCCTTCGCGCGCTCGATTACCTTGCGTTGAGCCAGTTGGCTTTGCGCTTCGGCAAGATCGTGACGCAGAGTTTGATGTTCTTCAAAACGCGCGATGGCGACTTGCAAAATCGGCTTGATGCGCGCCGGATCGATGCCTTTCACGACATACGATGTCACGCCAGCGCGCAGGGCCTGCTTGATGTTTGCCGTATCGTCGTCGTCGGTGAACATCACAATCGGATGCGGTTGATCGCGGCTGATCATGCATAGGTGTTCCAGCATGTCGCGATCGGGTGCATCGGCATCAATCACGATCACGTCGGGCCGCACGCTTTCCAGGCGCGATACGAGTTCCAGCGAGAGGGCGTCATGCTCGATGACGTGGCAGCCGGTGCTGTGCAAGCTCTGCACGAGTTGTGCGCGGCGCGCGCTATCGCTATCGACGACCATCACTTTTAAACAGGTTTCCATATCTCTGCTTATAGCAACCTGCGTGCCATGCCCTGAATCCGGTGAAATGCGGCCTTTTTGTGAGTTGCTGTGGGATTTATGCACCCAATTGGACGCATTGAATGAGCGCATGCACTGGTTCGGCGCTCGCTTTTTCTTAGAATCACTCGCGATGAACCACGTACCCCAATCTTCTTAGGGGTAAATTCATATTCCATTGAATTTATAGGTTAATTTAGTTTAATCTTGTTTCTGCCGGGTAGCGTTAAATAATTATAAATAAAAAACAATGAGTTATTGATTAAATCGAATGTTTAGTATCAACTAGTTTTGATATCCATATATTTTTAATGGTAATAAGTTAGCGCATACACCGCGCATGTAAGTCTTTGTCCGCGTTAGCAAAAATTAAGCTTCAATCCCATTTTTATGCTTGACCACCCTATTTGATTGTCCTATAGTGGGAAATAGTGGTGATTAGTGGGGGATAGTGGGGAAAATGATGGGGTTCAAAGGGGTGTCATGTTTCGCGGCGCAACAGCGCTAAATCTCGATGCGAAGGGGCGGCTTGCCGTCCCTGCCAAGCATCGCGATGCACTCACTGTGCAATCGGGCGGCCGTCTGGTGCTGACCGCGCACCCTCATCGCTGCCTGCTGCTCTATCCCCAATCCGCTTGGGAACCTATCCAAGAAAAAGTCATGTCGCTTCCCAGCCTAGATAAGCAAGCGAGCCTGTTGCAGCGCCTGCTGGTCGGCTTTGCGGAGGATATCGAGATGGATAACGCGGGCCGGGTGTTGGTGTCGCCGGTGTTGCGCGAATTCGCGACGCTGGAAAAACAAGTGATGTTGGTCGGCCAAGGCAGCCACTACGAACTTTGGAGCCAAGACGGTTGGCGCGCGCAGTTGGACGAGGCGCTCACGCAAGGCGATCAAGTGCTGCCGCCAGAGATGGGAAATTTCTCGTTGTGAGCGAGAGCTCACAGCATGTACCGGTCCTTTTAGAAGAAGCCGTTGACGCGTTAAACGTCAAACCGGATGGCGTGTATGTAGATGCCACTTTCGGACGCGGCGGACATAGCCAGGCGATCCTGGCGCGATTGGGTGAGCAAGGCCGTTTGATCGTATTCGATAAAGATCCAACGGCGATTGAGACGGCGCGGGCAATTCTGGATACGCGGCTGACAGTGATACATGCAGGATTTGCGCAAGTGGAATCAGCGTTGCGCGAGATGGGGGTAGTGAAAGTGGATGGGGTGTTGCTGGATTTAGGGGTGTCGTCGCCGCAGTTGAACGAGGCGTCGCGTGGATTCAGCTTTCGTATGTCGGGTCCACTCGATATGCGCATGGACACCACCAGGGGGAGGACAGCCGCGCAATGGCTGGCCACGGTTGAAGAACGAGAACTTGCGGAGGTCATAGCGAATTATGGCGAAGAACGGTTTGCTAAACAGATTGCAAGAGCGATTGTTGCGGCGCGCGCGGGAGGGCCAATCGACACCACTCGATTGCTTTCCAAGATCGTGGCAGAAGTCATCCCTACGTACGAGCCCGGTCAAAACCCGGCGACGCGTACCTTTCAAGCTATACGGATTTTCATCCATCAGGAGCTTGAGGAGCTGTCGCTCGTGCTACCGCAATGTGTGGCGCTACTCACCCCCGGAGGCCG
>JAUXTZ010000356.1 GCA_030681095.1 Burkholderiales bacterium | reverse complement strand
AAAGGCATACAGCCGCCCTTGCGAGTTCATCATGGCACCCAAGTGCAGCGTTTTGCCACCTGCGCCCGCGCAGAAATCCACCACGGTTTCGTGACGCGTCGGCGCCACCAGCAAGCCCAGCAATTGACTGCCTTCGTCTTGCACCTCGATTTTGCCTGCGACGAATAAGCGGTTCTTCGATAGCGCGGGTTTTTCCTTGAGGCGCACGCCCACCGGCGAGTAGGGTGTGGCTTCGGCTTCGATCCCGTCGGCCTTGAGTTTGGCCAGCACTTCCTCGCGCGTGGCGAGCAGGGTGTTCACGCGCAAATCCAGGGGCGCGGGTTGTTGCAGCGCGCGGCACAAGCGCACCAACTCGTCTTGCGGCATTTGCGCGCTGAGCATCTCGAACAGCCAATCCGGGAGATCCAGTTGGATCGCGAGCGGAATCTGGCTCATGTCGGCGGCCTTGACCGTCGTCAGCCATTCCAGCTCATCGCGCTTAAGTAAAGGCCCGATTTGGCGCAGGCTGACGCCGCCCAGTCGCACCAGAAAACTCAGCGCCAAGGCGCGCCCGGTGTGGTGCTGCGAGAGCGTTTCCAACAAACGCTTGTGGCGCAACACGCCAAATGCAGTTTCGGCAATGAAGGCGCGATCACGGGCGCCGAGTTGCGCGTTCTCACGGAAAAAGCGTGACAACACGACATCGGCGGGTTCCACACCAGGCAGCATCACATTGAGTGCCTCGCTCACCGCTTTGAGTGTTGCGGCGTTGAGTTCCATCAGGATTGCACCGGGGCGTCGGCGGCGGGATTCAACGTCCACTCGCGCGCCAAGCTATAGCCCACCGCGAGCAAGGTTGGGCCAAGAAACACCCCGACGAAACCAAACGCCACCAAGCCACCCAATACCCCGAGCAGTACTAAGATGAAGGGTAGTGAAGCACCCTGGCTGATCAGATAAGGCTTCAAGAAATTATCCACGCTAGAGACCACGGCTGCGCCCCAAACCAACATAAAAATCGCCCAACCGACTTCGCCTTGGTAATACAGCCAGGCGGCGGCCGGGATCCACAGCAGCGGCGGCCCCACCGGCACCACCGATAAAAAGAAAGTAGCGAGTCCCAGCAACAGCGCGCCTGGCACGCCCGCGATCAAAAATCCGATGCCGGCGAGAATGCCTTGCGCGATCGCAGTGCCGAGGATGCCATTCACCACGCCTTTTACCGTGCTGCCGGCGAGCTTCAACAAGGTGCGTGCGCGTTCGCCGCCGATGCGCTGCATCGCGGTATCCATGCGCTGCGCCAGCGCCTCACCATCGCGATACAAGAAAAATAAAATGAACACCGACAGCGCAAGTTGCAGCACCCCATTGCCGAGCGCGATGCTGTGACTCAGCAGCCATTTACTCATCTCCGGCAGTGCGCGTTTGATCGGCTCGATCAACAGGCTGGTGTCGGTTGACGCCGCCAGCCAGAACGCATGCAGCTTTTCACCCACCAAGGGTAGGCCGGCGAGCCAGGTCGGCGGCGCGGGCAAGCCTTGCGCTAGAAAGGATTGCACCATCTCGTTCAACCGACCCACGTTGTCGGCCAACGATGCCACGACAATCACGAACGGCGCCACCAATACCGTGGCAATCACCAAGCACATCAGCGCCGCCGACCAGCCGCGTCGCTGCTTGAGCCAAGTATTGACGCGCAGCAACACCGGCCAAGTCGCGTAGCACAGCAAACCCGCCCAGAGCAGCGCCGTGATGAAAGGCTGCAAGACGAGATAAGTGCCCATGATCAAGAGCACCAGTACGGCGAGGGCAATGAGTTGTTCGATGTTTTTGGATGAATTCATGGCGGGGTCCTAGTGTAGTGTTTCACTCTAAACGGTGCTTTCAGCGAGTTCCTGAGCGGTCAGCCGCAAGGCGCGCTTGTGCAGGAATAGCCATTCTATTTCTAGCAAGCGCAACGCCGCGGATGACCGCTCAGGGACTCGCCCGGCGGGAGCCCCCCAAAAACGCCATGACCGCGTTGCGCCACTTGGCAATAGAATGACTATTGCCTGCGCGCCGCGCCTTGTCCTGGCGCTTTGGGGGGGCTCTGAAACCACCGTTTAGAGTGAAACACTACACTTTGCGCGGCCATTCTAGCCTGATTGCGCTATGGCGTCTAAAACAGCGTTTTGCAGCCCAAGCGCTGGCTATGCTAATCTCGGCGCCTCTGCATACTCCGAGTGAAACCCTATGGAAAACGTCGGCGCAAAAGTCATCAAAACGTTGGCCGCGATTGCGGTGCTCGCGATCCTGTTGTTGGTGGCTTACACTTGGTTGGCAATGAGCTGGAGCTATTCCAGCGGCGAGCGCGCGGGCTATGTACAAAAGTTTTCGCATAAAGGCTGGCTGTGTAAAACCTGGGAGGGTGAGATGGCGCTGGTGTCGATGCCGGGCACGGTGGCGGAGAAGTTTTATTTCACGGTGCGCGACGATGCGCTTGCCAAGCGCATCAATCAATCCATCGGCCAGCGCGTTGCACTTTCCTACGAGCAGCACATCGGTGTGCCCACTTCCTGCTTCGGCGAAACGCAATATTTTATCAGTGATATCAAAATCGTCGACGAGCCGGGTTTTACGCCCAAGCCGGCCGTGCCTGCCTTGCCTAAGCCTTAGTCTTCGCTAAGGCACACGCAATTCCGCAATCACGTGGTCCAGTATTTCCCCTTTCTGCGATGCCAGCTTAAAGCGAACCGGCAGATAATGGTGATCGACCGCGAGCCAAATATCCGCATTACCGCCCGCTTCTTGCGCCACTCTAGCCAGATGCTGTGTCTTCAGCGGGCCTAAGGGTGTGTCAATCGTTTCCTCGCCGATCACTTGATAGTCGTATTGATTGAATTTGCGGCCCGTGGTGAGCGTCAGTTTAAATCGCCCGCTGTGTGGCGCGGTCAGCGCCAGTTGATAGAACACTGAGAGTTGATCCTGGGTGCCCTCGCTCAGGGTGACGTTGCGCTGCTCATTGCTTTTGCCATATTGCAATGATTTAGCTTCCCAATCGAATTCCGCAAACTCGGTGCGCTCACCGCTTTGGCCGCGCTGTATCCAAAATGAAATCGGTTTGAGGCCGCTCGTGCTCAGTTCGCCGCGGCTGGTGATAATGTAGCGCCCGCCAAAAAATAGCGAGAACAGGCCAGTCGCTTCGGTGCTGCTCGTGAGCAGATATTGATTCTTGGCCACGCGCCACTTGTGGGTGGTTTTGCCGACCGACATACCTTGGTCGCCGCGATAGACCGTGTACACCAATTCGAATTGGCTGGGGAAGGCGGGGCGGTTATCAATTGCTGCGGCGAGCGGCGCCGATGTTTCTGGTGCTTGCGCGAGGGGCGCTGCCTCGGATGGCGCGGCGGGCAGGGGCGCCGGCGATTGATCTGCGATAACGGCTGGTGTGGTTGGTGCGATGGGGGGCGTTTTCGGTGCGGGCCTGATCGGGCGTCGAAGCGGTTGCGGCAGACTTACTGGGGGGGGTGGGGGTGTTTGAATGTCT
>JAUXTZ010000344.1 GCA_030681095.1 Burkholderiales bacterium | reverse complement strand
AGTTGGGCGGTCTGCTTCACTTCCTCGATGGTGGCGGTGGTCTCGCTCACGGCCGCCGCCGTCTCGGCGGCGCCCGCAGCCACCTGGGTGGTGGTGGCGAGGATTTCGCTGGACGAAGAAGATAACTGGGTAATGCTCTCGCGGAGTTGCCGGGTGATGGCACGGCTGAGCAAGAAGCCGGTGCTCAAGCCGACGATCAGGGCGAGCAGCGAAGCGCCCCATATCACCAGCGTGAGGAGATTGACCGTCGCCGCCAGATCGGCGCGTCCTTCCGCCATCAGCTTCAGTTCCCGCTCGCGGAAGCGCTCCGTCTTGTCGTCCTGGGCACGGTTGAGCGGGCGCACCTCCTTGATCCCCAGCGCCAGCGCCTCCGCGAGCTTTCCGCTCCGCGCCAGCTCGATGACCCGATCCTGGACCTGCTCGTTCTTCGCCTGCAAGGCTGCGATCTCCTCCAGCATGCCGCGCCCTTCGGCGCTGCGAACGTGCTGGCGCATGCTTCCGACGATCTCGCCGAAGCGGCGCCGGTTGGTCTGTAATTCTTCCAGATAACTTTTCAGGAGATCGGGATAGAGCAAAATGCCCCGGTAGTTGGCGATCTGGTCGTTCAGCTCGATGCGCAGCTTGCCGGCGCCCTCGACCAGTTGTTCATCCACGTCGATGAAGCCGTCGTAGGTCGCCTGAATCCTGGCGAACGAATAGAAGGCGATAAACATCACGAGCGCCAGCAGCGCCAGCACGACGATGTAGCCGCCGATGATTTTTTTGCCGATGGTCATAGCCTGATCTCCTTTAAAACTTCGGTTTTTCGGCTTGCCGTCACACCTTGTACTGCGTCGCGAGCTGCTTAAGCCTTACCCCCAGCTCATGCAGGCCCTGCGCGGCGACTTCCGCTTGCTTGGTGCCGGCGACGTTCTGCACGCTGGCCTGCTTGATGTTCTCCATCGCCTGCGCCACCTGATCCATGCCCACCATTTGCTGCTGGCTGGACGCCGCGATTTGGGTCGCCGCCTGCGCCGCTTCATGGATGCTCTCGGCCAGCAATCGGATCGATTCGCCGGTCTCGCCGGTCTGCTTAACCCCGGCTTCCACCGCCTTATTGCCCTGCTCGGTGGCGAGCACCGCGGCGCTGGTGGCTTTTTGAATGTCGCCCAGGATCAAGCGCACCTGGGTGGTGGCCTGTTTGGATTGCTCGGCCAGGCTTTTGACTTCCTGCGCCACCACGGCGAAGCCCTTGCCTTGTTCGCCGGCACGGGCCGCCTCGATAGCGGCATTCACCGCGAGCACGTTCGATTGCTCGGCCAAATCGTTGACAGTGGCGATGATCTCGCCGATGGATTGGCTTTGCTCGGACAGGCGCACGATGCTCTCGGCGATGGATTCCATCTGTTCCTGAATCCGCTGCATGCCTTGGATCGTGTCGTCCACCGACTTGCGGCCAGCTTGGGAAACCTGCGCTACTTTCTGCGCACTGTCGGAAACGTACTTCGCCTTCAGGCTCGCGAGTTGGGCGGTCTGCTTCACTTCCTCGATGGTGGCGGTGGTCTCGCTCACGGCCGCCGCCGTCTCGGCGGCGCCCGCAGCCACCTGGGTGGTGGTGGCGAGGATTTCGCTGGACGAAGAGGCGAGCACGCCGACGCCTTCGTTGAGTTCACGGGTCGTTTGCCGCAGCTTCATGACCATTTCTCGGAAGGTGCGGGCCAGCGTGCCGACCTCATCGGCGCGATGGCTCGCCGGAACGTCCACGGTGAGGTCGCCCGAGGCAACCCGCCCGGCAATGCCGGAGACCTCGCTCAGCGGCACGGCAATGATTCGGCCCAGGAATAATGCCATCGCCACGCCCAACAGCACCGCCGCGATGGCTACGATAACGAACAGGCGCGTGGTTTGCTCCACACGGCGTTCGGACTCCGCCACGGTGGCACGCGCCTTTTCCACCGCCAAGTCGCCCAGTTCCTGGACAATGGCGCGCATCTTGCGGTAGCGTTCCTCCTGCGTGCCCAGCGCAAGCGCTCGGGCTTGCTCCGTCTTGCCGGCGTAGATCAGCGGGATGAGTTCGGTATCCCGCGTCTGCACGAATGCGTCGCGAGTTGCCTTGTATTCCTCGACCCGTCCGGTGAGGTGCAGATCGTCGCGATTGCGCGCCAGCAGACGTTGCGTGATTTCGGCAATCTCCCCGCTGCGCACCTTCACATCCTGATGCCAGGTTTCCCGATTGGATTGCCGCGCCACTAACATCATGTTCAGCAGCGCGGTCCGCACCCCGTTCTGCTCGGCCCGCAGGGCCATCAGATCCAAGGCGTTGGCGAAATCCTCCCGGTAAAGACTTTTCTGTGACGCCTGGATCGCCGTGATGCCCTGGTAGGCGGTCGCGATCACGGCCGCGAGCAAGACGATCATCAGCCCGAAGCCGACGAAGAGTTTGCTGCGCGTGGTCAAATCGAGGAACCATTGCATGGGTTTTCTCCTTGTTTTTTTTACCGAAGCCGGGTGGGCTTGTGCTTATCCTTCCACTTGTTCCCGCACGATGATCTTCTCGTCGGCCAGGAGTTTTTCCGCATCGAGGATGACTGAACATTCCGGGGTAACGCCCCGCAGATATTCCGCTCGAATGCCGGTGAGCGTGGGCAGGGAGGGCTGGATGTCGACGATCGGAATGCGGCGCGCGCCGATAATCGCATCGGCCAGAATGCCGAAGGCCATGTCGCCGGACTGGAGCACGATCACCTTGTTGAGGTCGGTCAGTCCTTTTTCCGGCAGGTCGAAAAATTTCTTGATGTCGATGACCGAGAGAATCTCGCCGCGCACGTTGACAATACCGAGCACGAAGGCCGGCGTGCACGGCAGCGGCGTGAGGTTATCCAGGGGGTAAACCTCGCGCACGCAGTGCGATTCGATGGCGTAGCGCTCGTAGGCCAGGGTGAATTCCACAACCTCGATGTGCGCATCGGCGGCTTCCGCCGGTTCCGGCGCGCGAGCCAGCGCCTGCGCCCGGGCTTTCAGTATGCGTTTGGCCTCCTCCGGCGCCGGCGCCCAGGCGTGCTCGATGGCGGCGCGCATGGCTTCCATGCGGCGCTCGATTTCGTGCCAGTCGATGGGAGTTTTTTTCTTACCGGGAAGAGGTTCAGGGGGGGGCATTCGCGCCGCTCCTTATGTTATTCGCCCACGGCCGCTACGAGCGGCAAGCTCGATCGCACCGAGGCGATGATCTCGTTCAGTCGTCCGGCGCTCAGGCCCTCCGACTCCGGCAGAATTTCTTCCGCGGGATGCTGTTTTAGCAGTGCTAGCGCATTGTCGAATTGCCGCTCCGCTTCCCGGCGCCGGCCTTGCGACAAGCGGAGATTCCCGAGGGCGAAATGCGCGAGCACGAAGTCCGTATCGAGATAGAGCGCGCGTAGCAACGATTGGGCGGATGCTTCGTGCCGGCCTTGTTCTTGTTGAATCGTGGCGAGGAGATAATAGTGCGCCGGGTTCAGCTTTTCGGCGGCGATCGCTTTTTCGCACCATGCGACCGCTTCGGCCAACTGGCCTTGATTGGCGCATTCCCGCGCGTTGCGGGACGGCGCCGCGAGATCAACCGGTTCGGAGGGCGCGTCATGGATCGGAGCCGCATGTGTTGTTTCCGCTACCATGGGTTGCGGCGGTGTCAAGGCTTCGGGCGGCAAAACCAGTGCCGGGGACGGATACTGGACCACGGCGGCACGATGCTCGGCTTCCGCTATTTTTCGATACAGCACGACACCGGGGAATGCCACCGCGGTGAATGGAGCAAACAGTGCGTTCGAGGTTTCTGCGGGACTGACGATCAGCCAGCCGCCATCAACCAGCGAGCGGTAATAATTCCGCGCCGCTTCTTTCACCCGATCCGGCGTGAAGTACATCAGCACATTGCGGCAGAAAATCACGTCCATCGCGTTGGTGTTGTTCGCGAGCGAGGGATAGGCATCGTCGGCGAGATTAAGGTAGGAAAACGTCACTTTCCGTTTGAGGTGCGGAACAATTTCGAAACGTCCGCCCTGGCGTTTCTTGAAATACCGCTCCCGCAGCCAGGCCGGCGTGCCGCGAAACGACCATTCGCCGTACACGCCCTCCGCGGCTTTTCGAAGAAACTTGGGGTTGATGTCCGTCGCCAGGATCGTGATATTCCACTCCCGTTGATCGGGGATCAGCCGGTCGAGCAGCATGGCGATGGAGTAGGGTTCCTCGCCCGTGCAACAGCCCGCGCTCCAAATCCGCAAGCGCCGTTCCGTGCCATGCCGTGCGTGCAGCAGGGCCGGCAAGATGTGATTCTCAAGCACTTCCAAGCTTCGCGGCTCGCGAAAAAAATAAGTTTCCCCCACGGTCAGATGGCTGGCGAGGGTTTCGATCATGGGATGCGTCAGGGGGGTGGACAATAGCCAACGCGCGCACGATTCCGCATCAGAAAAACCAAACTCGGGCGCGACGGCGGCGATTCCCCGTTCGAGATCGCTCCAACGTTCACGGGGAAAGTTCAAGCCTATCCGCGTGGCGAGAAATTCGCCTAGGGCGGATAACGCAGGTGGGGAAAGGGTGGGCGGCATGGCTTCCTCAGGCAGCATCCAGCGCCTGATCCAGGGACTGTTCTTCATCCAACGAAAGAAATTTATCCAGGCAGTGGATGAGGATCAGACCGTCTTTGAGCTTGACCACGCCCTCCATATACGCGACGCCGGGCAGGATGTTTTCCGCCGCGATCAAGTCTGGTTCGGCACAGGCGACGACATCGGTCACCGCGTCCGCTACCAGCGCGATTGGCCGTCGCGCCGTACGCGCGACAATGAACTGGTCGGTCAGTCTGATTTCCCGTTGCGGCAGGCCGAATCGCCGGCGCAAGTCATACACCGGCAGGATGCGCCCTTGGACGTTGACCATCCCGCTCACGGCGGGGGGCGCAGCCGGGAGCGGCGTGATTTCCACCATCCTGGCGATGCGCTCGACGGCGGCTATGCGCAGCGCGTAGCGTTGTTCGTCCAGGGTGATGACGACGAGATGTTGCTCCGATGCCGTTGTCACATTCGCTCCTTATGTAAGAAAGCGGCCTTTGCGATAAAAGGCTGTGTTGACCAATAGATTGAATACTAGACGAAGTTACACCTTGAATACCAGACTAAATTACTCGTAATTTCCGGAAAGGCCGTGTCTAGCTTGGAAATGGGGGCGTTAAGCGTGGGGCTGCGGCCATGGCCCGGCGTGTGAGAGGGCAGTTGTTGTACCGGGACTTGAAATTATTCTTCAGTTCGCGGCAAAGTATCGATCAACAGACAGCGCATGGCTGTATCTTCTTTGAAACAGGCCAAGTCGCGCCATCTTCCCGCGCAAGAAGCGTAATACTCCACGGTGAGAGGGTTTGGGCCAGCACCTCAAGTTACGCGGCTGCGCCGTTTAGTAATTTTCTTGGGCACGCGCTTGCTCGTGACGGACTTAAGACTGTCAATGTAGAGGTCGATCATCGGTGCAGCAGCCTTGGCGAGCGGAAAGTATTTCGGGTCGAGCACCCAGTTCATAATCAAACCATCCACTAGCGCATGCAGACCCACTCCCCTCCATTTCACTTACCGGCTATTTGGGCAGTGAAAGCGCCGTGCTGCGGAATTTGTTTAGCGGCCCCGCCGGTATCTGGTTGCTGGCCGCGGCCATCGCGCAACCCATTTTTGCGGCGGGCAAATTGGAAGCAGGCGTCAATGCCGCCGAGGCGCGTGAACGTCAGGCGCTCGCACAATATCAGCAGGCTATTCAAAACGCATTTCAAGAAGTGCGCAGCGCCATTCTGGCGCAAGCAAAAATGCGCGAATGCTTCGACGCGGAAGAGCGACGCGTGATTGCGCTGCGCCAAGCCTTGCAACTGGCGCGCCTGCGCTACGACAATGGCGTGGCAAGCCAACTCGATGTACTCGACGCCGAGCGCAATTTACTCAACGCTGAGCAGAATCGCGCCGACGCCCAGCGCGCGCAACGCGCCGCCGTGGCGGATTTGTTTAAGGCGCTGGGTGGGGGTTGGAATGGTTAATGGTTAGGGGATTTCCCCCCCTGTAGCGCTGGCATTCTGCTTGTGTGCCGGCGCTACGAGAGAGTCGTGGCGCTACTTCACGATGATCTTGCCCACCATGCCCGCCTCAAAATGGCCGGGCAACAAGCAGGCGTAATTGAATTCGCCCGCGCGGGTGAATTGCCAAACAATTTCGCCCATCTTGCCCGGCGCGACATGCGCCATATGGGGCTCGTCATGTTCCATGCCGAGGAATTTTTTCATTAGTTCGCCGTGCTCTTTTAATTCAGCCAACGTGCCGAACACGATTTCATGCAGCATGTTGCCCTTATTCTTGACGATAAATTTTATCGCCTCACCGCGCTTAACGGTGATGAGATCGGGCGTGAAGCGCATCGTATCCAGCATGTCGATGGTGATGGTGCGTGTCGCGCGCTTAGGGTCGGCGGCTTTACCGAAGGCTTTTTCTTCCGCCTTGCTGTAGTCGATGCTGGGCTTTTTTTCGTCATGCGACTCCTTGCCGTGGGCAAAGGCGCTGCCGCTGGCGAAGATCAGGGAGAGCAAGAGATAGGGTAGGGTTTTCATGATTTGTCCTTCATTTAAGTCGATTAATGTCCGCTATGGCCGCTTGGCTTGCGCACTTTCAGTTCGCTACCGTCGGCCTTGGGTGCTTTGGCCCGTTTGGGTTCCGGCATGTCGCCGGTCCATTCAGAAGCCACCGTGCCCTTTGGGTGTTTGTACCAGCCGGGGTCTTTGTAGTCGCCGGGCTTGATGTTGTCGTGCACCTTCACCACGCTGAACATGCCGCCCATTTCCACCGGGCCGAACGGGCCCTGGCCGGTCATCATGGGCAGGGTGTTTTCGGGTAGCGGCATTTCCATTTCTGCCATGTCGGCCATGCCGCGCTCGCCCATCACCATGTATTCCGGCACCAGTTGATTGATTTTTTTCGCGACGCCGCGCTGGTCGACGCCGATCATGGTCGGCACATCGTGGCCCATGGCGTTCATGGTGTGATGCGACTTATGGCAGTGGATGGCCCAGTCGCCCGGGTAAATCGCATCGAACTCGAACGCGCGCATTTGCCCCACCGCGCAGTCTATGGTCACTTCCGGCCAGCGCGCGCTCTTGGGCACCCAGCCACCATCGGTGCCGGTGACTTCGAAATCATAGCCGTGCATATGGATTGGGTGATTGGTCATGGTCAGGTTGCCGAAACGGATGCGCGCCCGGTCGCCCTGACGGATCACGAAGGGATCGATTCCCGGAAACACGCGGCTGTTCCAGGTCCACAAATTAAAATTCAGCATTTCGGAGACGCGCGGCGTATAGCTGCCGGGGTCGATGTCGTAGGCGGTCATGATGAAGAAAAAATCGCGATCGACCCGGTGCAGGTTCGGGTTTTTCGGGTGCACAATTAATCCGCCGTACATGCCCATCGCCATCTGCACCATTTCGTCGGCGTGCGGGTGGTACATGAAGGTGCCGGATTTCTTCATTTCGAATTCGTACACGAAAGTCTTGCCGGGCTGAATTTGCGGCTGGTTGAGGCCGCCCACGCCATCCATGCCGTTCGGCAGCAAAATGCCGTGCCAGTGGACCGTGGTATGTTCCGGCAGCTTGTTGGTGACGAAGATGCGCACCTTGTCGCCTTCCACGCACTCGATGGTGGGGCCGGGGCTCTGGCCGTTGTAGCCCCACAGGTTAGCCTTCATGCCGGGCGCCATTTCGCGCACCACGGGTTCGGCTATCAGGTGGAATTCCTTCCAGCCGTTTTTCATGCGCCAGGGTAGGGACCAGCCATTGAGCGTGACGATCGGGTTATAGGGCCGGCCGTTGGGCGGCAACAAGGGACTCTGCGTTGCGGCAGATTCTTGCATTACGGCTTCGGGTATAGCGGCGGCGGCTGTCTTGGAAACCAAGCCTGCCCCCAACAAAGCGGCGCCGGAACTGCGGATAAAATCTCGACGGGTAACCATCATCATTTCCTTTCTTTAATTTCTGTCGCCGCTCGCAGCGGGCTGAGCAAGCGTTCTATTGGATCCGCTGCCCGGGCCGGAGAGCGCACCCTGCAAATCGGTCTCGGCGAGCCAGTAATCACGCAGCGATTCAATGTAGCCGTTCACGCTCATGACTTGCTCGCGCGCATCGGCGATCAATTCGAAAACGCTGATCAGCATGCCGTTGTAGCGCAGCAATTGTTCGTCCGAGATTTTTTTACGCAGGGGCACGATTTCATCCCGATAGTGCTGGGCGAGATCAAAGGCGGTGCGATAGGACTGATACGCCTCGCGCGCTTCGGAGCGGGCATTGATCGCCGTCTCGGCGGTGCGGTTCACCGCTTGCCTATAAGCCGCCTCGGCCCGCGCCACTTTTGCATCGCCCCAATCGAAGATCGGAATTTGAATATCGATCTCATACCCAGTTTGGCGCGGCGCTTCATTCGAGGTGTTGTGCTGGTAGCCGAGGTCCAGCACATTGACGAAACGCGTGGCTTTGCTAAGACCAATTGATTGCGCCATGCCCGCCACTTCCTGCTTGGCCATCTGTAGATCGAGTCGGTTTTGCAGCGCCGTCGCTTCGACCTCGGTGCGTTCTATCGGCTTGGCGGGCAGTACTGGCAGACGCTCCGGTAGTTTGAAGCCGAGATCGCTGCCCCATAGCCCCATCAGGCGCGTCAGCCGCTCACGTTCCGCGATGACTGTTTGTTTCGCGCGCGCCAACTGGCTGGTGGATTCGGCATAGAACAACTGTTCGCGCATTTGTGCGAGCTTGCTCCAATTGCCGACTTGCGCCATGCGCCGTGCCAGTTCCGCGCTGGTTTCGGCGGCGATTTTCACTTGCTCCAAATAGGCCAAGGATTCCTGCGCGGCGACGGCGCTGAAATACGCACGCCGGGTTTCCGCCGCCAGCTTGAGCACATCGCCCGCCGCACCGAGCTGCGCTTGTTCGAAGCGGCGCGACTCGATCTCGGTTTTGAGCGGGATGGCGAATAGCCCCAGGATATCGAGGGTGAAGGTGCGTTCGAGTTCGATTTCCGTGCCGCGCTTCAAGCGCGCGAAGTAGAAGCCGGGGTTGCGCAGCCGACCGGCTTGCACTAAATCCGCTTCGGCGATTTGCAATTCCGCCAAGCTGACTTTTAAGCCGGGATTGTTGAGCAGCGCGATTTGCACCGCATCGTCGGCGGAGATCGGTTTGGCCAATAGAGCGCGCACCTGCGTCGTGGCCGCACTATCCGCCGGGCGCGGTACTTGCACGTTTGCGCCGAGGCGAGATTGTGCCTCGCCCTCCACGCGCTTGAAGCCGCCATCCGCCGAAAAGCTGGCGCAACCGCTGAGCGTGAGTGTGACGAGTGCGGTCACCAGTAGTTTCGATCGCGATAAAGGTCGATTGAGTGGAGTGGTCATGGTGCCTCCTTATTTTTGGAATCCCGTAATGACTAAGCTGCCGCCGCTTTTATCCAGCGTGACGCCGACTTCATCCCCTACCTTGATTTGCGTGAGCAGCTTCGGGTTTTGCACGCGGAACACCATGGTCATCCCTGGCATATCGAATTTGGGGATCGGGCCATGTTTAAGCTTCACTTTTCCGTCGCTGGGGTTGATGGATTCGATGCGTCCGCGCGTATCGCTGGCCGTGGCAGGTGCGTTATCGGCTTGTGCCAATTGGGTTTGCATGCCGGCCTGTATATCCAGGGGCGCTTTGCGCGCCGTAGCTTCCATTGGCGCGGTTTGCGTATTCGCATCGGCAAAATCTGCACCCGCGGTGAATAAAGTTTTCCAAGGCAGTAGTGGCGTGTCCTGTTGTGCGCGGTAATCAGAAAATGCACTTTCATAGCGCAGTGGCGGGGCGGGCGCCGCGGGATCGGTGGCTTGGGCGTAAGCGTTGGCAGTGAACAGCGCGCTCAGCAGCGTTGCGCTCGTGGCAAAGCGTTGAATCGTATTCATGGAGACTCCTTTAATCGCGTGGATCGCTGGCGGAGTTGTCGCCAATCGATATAGGAATATAGGCGTTTACACGTCCGTGATACAGGCAGCGGAGGGGTAAGCGCTAATATTTGCGTTAAACGAGAACGAGCGGAGGCGGATCGAGCAGCGGCAGAGTGATGGAGCGGAACAGGCTGAGCGGCGTTGCGTTCTCCACGCTAGACGCCGCGGTGATGGATGGGTTCAGGGAAGCGGTCAATCCGGGCGAGCAAGCAACCTGACACAGGCTGCATTGATCGCAGCTAAGACTATTTTCTTGTTGTTGGCTCTGGGCATTGCTGTGATCGGCATGCTCGGCTGCTGACATGGTCATGTCATGCGTCATCATGTGGGGGCACGACACCATGGCCAGTGCGCTGCCGCTAAAAATCGGCAGCCACAGCATCAAGAAAATCGCCAGGCTTTGTCGCAACGTTTTGCTCATGGTTTCAAAAGTAGCATGGCGCCGGCTTACCGGCAATATGTGGTTTCAGAAATCTTCTGCCAAGTAATGACCTCAATGGGAGACCGGTTGCGGGCAAAAGTTCCGTTAATCAGCACGCGCGACCGCGATTTCATCAACGCGAGTGGTGTAGTTCGGTGTCTTGTGGCCACGGCGCATTTTCCAGCGTTTCTCCAGCCCCTCTCCCAGCAAATGCAAGGTGTGTTCGCCCATGATGCGGTTGACGCCATCCATCACGCGCATCAAGGATTGGCTGCGCGCTCGCGCGGCGCTATCGTCGAACAGCGTGCGTGGGCGCTGCTCGATGGGAATCAATTCGCTGAGCACCACGCCTGCTTTTTGATAAGCGAAGCCTGGCCGGTAGAGCCGGCGCAATCCGAATAGCGCGGCGCGCACCAGTTGCCGCGTGTCGTCGCTGGGGTCAGGCAGCGGCACGATCAAGCCGCGCTGGTGTTGCGGCGCGTCGGGCTTGAACGGATTGGTGCGGATATGGACTTGAATCGCCCCGGCGAGCGAGGCTTGGCGCCGCAGCTTTTCCGCGGCGCGCGTGGTGTAGGTGACCACCGCTTGCGCTAATTCCTCCAGCGTATACACGTACTCACCAAATGAACGCGAGGCCATGATCTGCTGCTTCGGCGGCGCGATTTCTTCCAGGGTGAGGCAGGCTTCGCCGTTCAACTCGGCGACGGTGCGCTCCAGCACCACGCTAAATTGGGTGCGGATCATTTTGGGTGGGGCGCGCTTGAGGTCAAGCACCGTGGTGATACCCATGTCGATCAAGCGCGAGCTGATGCGCGGCCCGACGCCCCACACTTCGCCCACGGCTATCGTGCCTAATAGGGCATCGAGTGCGTCGGCGTCCAGCGCGTTGAAGTCGCATACGCCGGCATAGCTGTGCCGCTTTTTGGCGACATGATTGGCGAGTTTGGCCAGCGTTTTAGAAGCGCTAATGCCGACACAGACCGGCAGCCCGACATGCTGTTTAATCATGGTGCGAATGCGTTGGCCGTAGACGGTGTAGTCGAGATGCTTAAAGCCGCTGAGATCGAGAAAGCATTCGTCGATGGAATAGATCTCCTGCTGCGGGCTGAAGTCGGCGAGCAAACTCATCACTCGGTTCGACATATCCGCATACAGCGTGTAATTGGAGGAGAAGGCGATGATGCCGTGCTGTTCGGCCAGCTCGCGTATTTGAAACCACGGCGCGGCCATTTTGACGCCGAGATCACGCACCTCCTGCGAGCGCGCTACCACGCAGCCATCGTTGTTTGACAGCACCACCACGGGCCGGCCTTCGAGCCGGGGCTGGAACACGCGCTCGCATGAGACGTAGAAGTTGTTGCAGTCGATGAGGGCGATGGCGGTTTTATGCATGAATTTTTTACACTGACAATCGATGAATCGCCCAGCGCACTACGCCCCAGATCGTCAGTTCCTGCTCCGGCTTGATTACGATGTCAGGGTAAG
>JAUXTZ010000342.1 GCA_030681095.1 Burkholderiales bacterium | reverse complement strand
GAAGGGAAGGAAATCAAGTTGAAAATGGTTCAAGGCGCCAAAGCCCAATACGCTTGGGTGGTCGAGGGCGGTGAAGTCAACTTCGATACCCATGGTGATGCCCCAGGCAAATCGATCAGCTACGAAAAGGGCCGCGGGGTGTCCTCCGATGCAGGCGTGCTGGAGGCAGCGTTCACGGGTAATCATGGCTGGTACTGGCGCAACCGTGGCAAATCCAATGTGAAAGTCATCCTGCGCACCCGCGGTGACTACACCGAAATCAAACAAATGATGTAAATGAAAGGCGCTGCGACGAGTTTCGCAGCGCTTGTTGACTGCACTTGATCTAATTAACCTCTTGAAAGAATATCCAATATCCACATGAACACTCTCAAATCCTTCGCTAGCACTTTTTTGATAGTCATTTTCGCGGCTACGCTCGCAGGATGTAGACCATCCGGGGCCAGCGAAAATGGCGGCCAATCTGGTCACGGGCACAGCCACGAATAAGGAGGTAGCCGCGCTTCTCCAGGTTAGGTTTCAAAAACAGGTGCAATGTATTTGGCAGAAGATGCCATACCTGGTTTTAGAACGCGCCGTGTCTGAAATGCAATCGAAACCCTGTAATCACGCGCATTGATCGCCATTTGAGAAAGAAAATGAACACTCAAACAATGAATGTGAAGCGTTCAGCGGAAGTCGAGCAAGCAAACGTATCGAGCCTGCGGGTGTTGGTGACGCGCTCGCGCTGGATCGAAGTCAGCGTGAACGATTTTTGCAAGCGTTGTCGACCGAAGTGAAAACTCAATAAAGATGCCTCACATTTTTTATTGGCCCCGTTCCTGGTGAACGCACCTGTTCTGATATTGCGTGACTGCCGCACGGCACCTTCACGGCGTGCGGCCCCAGCATGAGCCTGACGACTTTGTTCAAGAGTCCGCTGGCGCGCAACCGTGAATTCCGGTTGCTGTTTTCCGCCCAGGTCATATCGCTGATTGGCAGCGGGGTCACCACGGTCGGATTGGCATTGTTCGCTCATCAACTGGTGGGTGGTGCATCGGCTGCTATCGTCATTGGCAACGCGTTGATGTTGCGAATACTTGCTTTCCTGTTGTTCTCCCAGTTTGCAGGTGTTCTGGCGGATCGCGTCAATCGCAAGCACATACTGATTGCCGCCGATGTGGTGCGCTTCGGCTTGCTGGCCTTGTTCCCGTTTATCGATAGCGTGTGGCAGGTCTACGCCATGATTTTTCTGATTAACGCGGCAACCGCCTTTTTCACGCCAACCTTTGATGCGACCATTCCCGAGGTGGTCGGCAGCGCGCACTACGTCAAGGCGTTGTCGCTCTCGCGTGTGGCGGTGGACATGGAGGCCATGCTGGCGCCTATGCTTGCCGGGCTTCTTGTCGCGCTGCTGGGCCTGCAGTGGCTATTCTGGCTTGATGCGGCGAGTTATCTGGTTTCGGCTGGCCTGGTCGCGGCCAGCTCCCTGCGTCATATTCCGAAACCGCCCAAGCAATTTTCGCCGGGCGTGGTACTGCATGAGCTGACCTACGGAGTAAAAATATTGTTACGTGAGGCGTCGCTGCGGCGCGCGCTGATATTCAGCTTTGTCGAAGCGATCGCCGGGGCTGCGGCGATCGTCGCGACCATCGTGTACGTGAAGGAAATTCTCGCCCTGGGTGAGACGGCGTTTGTGGTGGTGATGGCGGCACTAGGGGTGGGTTCGACAGTTGCCGCTCTCGTGTTGGGGCGTGCAACCGGGCGCTATGAATCCAGTGCCGACAGTCGCGTTTCCCTGCATGGTTTGCGCCATCGGTGGACCGAGCGCGCCTTGCTGGTTGGAGGATTCGTACTCGGTGTGCTGCTGTTGCCGGGTGCGTTGCAGCCTCCGTTGTGGGTTTTTGCGTTGCTCTGGTTTTTTAACGGCGCCGGTCAAGCCCTGATCGCGATTCCCTCCTCGACGCTGCTCGCTGAGCACACCCACGAAGCCGATCGCGGACGGGCCTATGCCGCTTATTTCGCGCTCACCCACGCCTTTTGGTTGATCACTTATCCGGCGATCGGGTATGGCACCAGCAGCCTGGGGGCGCCGCTCACCTTTACCCTGGCTGGCGTGGTTTGTCTGATGGTCACGCTGGGGGTGTTTTTTACGCGAAAATCCTCATCGGACCATGAGCATGACACGCGGAACGCATGAGCGCTCGCGTGCAGGAACCTGTGACCGGCTCAGTTACGCCTTGCAAAGACATCCGGCTGAAACTGAATACGCATCAGTTCTGGCCGCTGGATGAGGATGCCGACAGTGCCCTCGCGCAACTTGAAACAGGAATCAGGGAGTGACAGGAGCGGCCAACGGGGCTTGCGCCGAGCGGGTCATCAGCCGGGCTTCTTCCTGCATTTCGGCGATCTGCTCGGGCTTCAGTTGCCACACCAGACTGTCACGCGCCTTGGCTGCGGCGTCCACGCCTTGCGCGGCTGCCAGGTTGAACCATAGATAGGCGCGTGCCTTGTTGATGGCGGTGCCGGTGCCGTAGCGATAGAGCTCGCCGAGGCTGTACTGGGCCTTGGCGTAGCCGCGCTTTGCCGGTTTTTCAATCCAGTTGAAGGCGGCTTTGTAGTCCTGCACCACGCCGCGGCCCTTCAACAACATCAGGCCGTAGTGATATTCCGCTTCGGGCAAACCTTGCCTGGCCGCCAGCGCAAACCACTTGGCCGCTTCCTTGTCATTCTGGATGACGCCGTCGCCTTCGGCATAGCGCAATCCCAGTTGCAGCTGGGCTTGGGCATCGCCCTCTGCCGCACGGGCGTGGGGTAGCGTGTTGGGTACCTGGCCGGCCGGCATGCCGGGATTTTGATCCAGCGCAAACCAGGTCGTGACGCCGACCAGCGCGCCCACGGCAGTCAATAGCAATAAGGGCTTGAATGGATTGGTTGTCCAG
>JAUXTZ010000289.1 GCA_030681095.1 Burkholderiales bacterium | reverse complement strand
CGCGCAGCGCGGAACGCAATGCGTTGGTGAAGGACAAAGTGTGCGGACCGACTTCACGTTGGTTGATGAGGCACTTTTTGCTCTCATGCACGAATTCGATCGGATCTTCCAGGGTGAGAATGTGACCATAGTCGTTTTCATTCACCTCGTTGACCATGGCTGCCAGGGTGGTGGATTTGCCCGAGCCGGTGGGGCCGGTCACCAGCACGATGCCGTTCGGCTGCTGGCACAGTTCCTTGAAAATTGGCGGGCAGTTCAATTGCTCCAAGGTCAGCACCTTGGACGGAATGGTGCGGAAAGCCGCCGCCGCACCACGATTTTGGTTAAAGGCGTTGACACGAAAGCGCGCCAGGTTGGGGATCTCGAACGAAAAATCGACTTCCAGATTTTCTTCGTAGTTCTTACGCTGGCCGTCATTCATGATGTCGTACACCATGCTATGCACGCCCTTATGATCGAGCGGCTCGACATTGATGCGGCGGATATCGCCGTTGACGCGGATCAGCGGCGGCAGCCCCGCTGATAGATGCAAGTCGGAGGCTTTGTTCTTGACCGAGAAGGCCAGCAGGTCGGCGATTTCCATTTATAATCCCTATTTGTGCAGTCTTGGCGTAGAAGGTTAACTTTCGGCAATAAATTTTCCGTCTTAAATGCCGCTGCCAACCCATTATGACAACAATCTCAAACGCATTGCAAGCCGTGCGCGATCGCATCGCGCGTGCCGCAGTGCAGTGCGGCAGAGCGCCGGCGTCGATTGCCCTGCTGGCGGTGTCCAAGACCTTCGGGCCCGATCTAATTCGCGCGGCCCATAACGGAGGCCAGCGCGCCTTCGGCGAGAGTTACACGCAGGAAGCCTTGGCTAAAATCGCGGCGCTGCCTGAGCTGGATTTGGAATGGCATTTTATCGGTCCCTTGCAGAGCAACAAGACCAAACCGATCGCAGAACATTTCGCTTGGGTGCACGGCGTAGACCGCGCCAAAATCGCACAGCGCTTGTCCGAGCAACGCCCCCCCGACTTGCCACCGCTGAATATATGCCTGCAAGTGAATGTGAGCGGCGAGGCGAGCAAAAGCGGAGTGGCGCCGGCGCAACTCGCGGCGCTGGCGCGCGAAGTCGCCGCCTTGCCGCGCCTCAAATTGCGCGGCTTGATGGCGATTCCGGCGCCGACCGAGGATGCGGCCCAGCAACACGCCGCGTTTCGCAGCGTACGCGAGCTATTTAAGCAATTGAATGCACAGGGCTTCGCGTTGGACACCTTGTCGATGGGCATGTCGAGTGATTTGGAAGCGGCGATTCAAGAGGGCGCGACTATTGTGCGCGTGGGGTCGGCGATATTTGGAGAAAGAGGGATTCCTTTATGAAAATTACTTTTATCGGCGGCGGCAATATGGCCGGTGCATTGATCGGCGGCTTGATGCAGCGCGGGTTTAATCCCGGCGACATTCATGTGGTGGAAATTAATGCCGATGCGCGTGCCACGCTGACGCGCGCATTCGAGCTCAAAACCTACGCCGGCATCAGCGCCGAAGCGGTGCAAACCGATCTCATCGTGCTGGCGGTCAAGCCGCAGCAGTTGTGCGCGGTAGCGGGTGAATTAAAACCCTTGCTGCGCCGGCAATTGGTGATCTCGATCGCCGCCGGGGTACGCGCGCAAGATCTGGCGCGCTGGCTCGGGGATTATGCGCGGCTGGTGCGCGCCATGCCCAATACACCGGCCCTGGTGCGCGCCGGGGTGACCGGCCTGTATGCCTTGCCGGGGGTGAGCGCTGTCGAGCGTGGCCAAGCGCAGCAAGTGATGGAAGCGGTGGGCGCTTGCGTTTGGTTGGACGAAGAAACGCAGATGGATGCAGTGACGGCGGTCTCCGGCAGCGGCCCGGCCTATGTGTTTTACTTCATCGAGGCGCTGGAAGCGGCGGCGCTGGAATTGGGATTAAGCCCGGCGCAGGGGCGTGAGCTAGCGCTCGCCACCTTCCTCGGCTCAGCGCAGCTTGCGCGCCAGAGTCACGATGACCCTGCGACGCTGCGCGCTAAAGTGACCTCAAAAGGCGGTACCACAGAACGGGCGATTCAATCTCTGGAGCATGCGGATGTGATGGCCTTGATCCAGCGCGCAGTGCGTTCTGCGGCCGAACGCTCACGTGAATTGGGTGATGAGTTAGGAAAACAAGGCTAAATCCCTGAGTTATCCTTGAGTTATCCGGGGTTACCTGCAAAAATGCAGGCTGCATGTTAATCAGCGCATTAATTTTTTTGCTCGACAGCGTAGCCACTGCCTTCGTCGCGGTGCTGCTGCTGCGTTTTCATTTGCAGGTCACGCGCGCGTCCTACAACAATCCCCTGTCGCAATTCGCCATGACGCTGACCGATTTCGCGGTGAAGCCGATGCGCCGTGTCATACCCGGTCTGTGGGGGCTCGATCTCGCGACCCTGACGGTCGCCTGGCTGGTTGAGCTTGTGCTGATTGCGATCGTGGTGGCGCTAAGCGGGCGCGCGGCGGAGATGGGCTTGGGATTGGCTGGCGGCGTCGCGTTGGCGGCCTTGATGGAGCTGATCAAGATCGCATTGTGGATGGTGATTCTGTTGCAGTTCATGTTGTTCGTGATCAGCTTGGCCAACCCGTATAGTCCGTACATGAGCTTGCTCAATGCGATGAACCGGCCCTTTACCCGCCGGATACAGAAAATTTTGCCGCCGATCGGCAACATCGATTTGTCGCCGATGGTCGTGGTGTTGATTTGTTATGTGTTCTTGCTGTTCATTCTGCCGTGGCTGGCGAGCCTGATTCATGCAGGCCTCATGTGAGATGGCAAGCTGGTATCGGCGTGACGCCAAGAAAGGCTGCCTGGTGCTGACACTGCATATTCAACCTGGTGCACGTGCGACGCGAGTGGTCGGTCCGCATGCTGAGGCCTTGAAAATCCAGATCAATGCCGCGCCGATCGAAGGCCAGGCCAATGCAGCGCTGGTGAAATATTTGGGCCGGGCATTTAAAGTGCCGGCCGCACAAGTGATCGTGAAACAAGGCAGCCAGGGCAGGCACAAAGTGGTGGAGGTTTACGCCTCCACCGTGGAACCAGAAACATTGTGGGCAAACGGATGAGCGAGCTGCTGGAAAAACAGGTCAGGGGTTATCAACAATGGCGTGACGAGCTGGTCACCGCCATCACCGCCTATCAAGATTGGCTGGACGACCACCAGGAATTTGAGGCGCAACAGTCGCTCAAGTTGTATGACTTGCTGGAGAGTCTGAAACAGGATCACGTCACGCTCGCCTTCGTGGCCGAATTTTCACGCGGTAAAAGCGAGCTCATCAACGCGCTGTTTTTCGCCGACTTCAAGCAGCGCTTGCTACCCTCCGATGCGGGGCGCACCACCATGTGTCCGACCGAATTATTCTACGATCCGCGTGAAGAGCCCTTCATTCGCCTGCTGCCGATCGAGACCCGCTACCGCGACGAGACGATCAGTCAATTCAAGCGCAAGCCCATCGAATGGGTGAGCACGCGGCTCAACCTCGATTCCGCCGACGCGATGATGGAGGCGATGCAAAGCCTCACCAATACCAAACTGGTGACCAAGGTCGAAGCGCGCACCTTAGGCTTGTGGGACGACCAAGATTCGACCATGCAAGAAATGGTGCGCGGCGACCGGGTGGAAATTCCCGCCTGGCGTCATGCCTTGATCAATTACCCGCACCCCTTGCTAAAAAACGGCTTGGCGATTTTGGATACACCTGGTTTGAATGCTTTGGGCAGTGAGCCCGAGCTCACGCTCTCCATGATTCCGAACGCGCACGCGGTGCTATTTCTGCTCGCACTTGATTCCGGCGTGACCAAATCGGATATGGAAATTTGGCAGAAGCATGTGCAAAAGCACGCCAAGCACACCCTCGCCGTGCTGAATAAAATCGATGTGTTGTGGGATGAGCTGAAACCGTGGGACAAAATTCAACAAAGCGTGCAGCGTCAGCAGGAGGCCACTGCGCAGCAACTTGGTTTGCCCGTGGCCAATGTGCTGGCCGTCTCGGCACAGAAGGCGCTGGTTGCCAAAATCAAAAATGACCCAGCCTTGCTCGCCAAAAGCGGTATCGAGCGACTGGAGCAAATCCTCGCCAACGACATCATTCCCGGACGCCAGGAAATTCTGCGCAAGAGTGTCACCCAAGAGATCGGCGCCATGGTGCTGGCTTCCTACAACAGCGTGCGCCAGCAGATCGCCGCCGCGCGCCACGAGCATAAGGAGCTGTCCTCGCTGTCCGGCAAGAACAAAGAAGTGATCCACAAAATGCTCAGTATGTTGGATGAGGATAAGCGCAGTTACGAAGAGACGGTGAAAGCCTTCAACGTCACGCGCGGCGTGATCACCCAGCAAGGGCGTTTGCTGATCAATAATTTAAGCATTGACCGCTTGGATGATATTTTGGAAAAATCCCACGCCTCGATCCAAGGCAGTTGGACTACCGCCGGCCTATCGCGCAGCATGCAAATGCTGATTCGCCAGACCGCACATCAATATCAGCATATCCATAAGCACGCTAAACAGATCAAGGGGCTGGTGGATGCAGCCTACATACGCTTCCACGTCAAACACGGCTTCGAGCGCCGCAATGCGCCGGATTTGGGGATCGATCAATACATGGAAGCGATCCGCAAGCTTGCGCACCATGCCGAAGATTTCTGCCGCGACCCGATCAATATCATGACCGAGAAGCATTTCCTGATCCGTAAATTCTTTTTGAGTCTGGTGGGCGAGGCGCGCTTGGTGTTCGAAAAAACGCGGGTGGATTGCGAAGCTTGGCTGCGCAATGTACTCACGCCGCTCATCACGCAGATCAACGATCACAAAATGCAAATTGAGCGCCGGCTGGAAAACATTCGCAAAATCCACGACAACATCGACTCGCTGCAAGATCGCTTGGTGGAATTGGACGCCACGCAGTCTGCGCTGCTTAAACAGCTTGCCGTGCTGGAAGGCATCCTCACCAAGCTGCAACGTCCGAAGCAAGCGGCGCAACTTAAGACCGCTTAATCTAACGCCCTTCTTGTTCGCCCACCGGCTCGGCGTTGTGGGTTTGCGGATGGGCAGTGCGCAGTTTGCCCGCCTCAGTGTCCCAATACAGCGGCTTCTCCGTTTGCAGCAAGTGCAGCAAATTGCGGTAATCGTCAGAGTGCAGCCCATTCAAATAATGTAAATCGGTGAGCTGGGTCGCGCTGCGCAAAATAAGCCGGCCTTCGCCCGGTTTGTCTACACAGCCGGAGGGATTCCATTCTGCGTAATAGTTGCCGATGGTGATAATGGCCATTTGATTCTCCTGGGTGGTGATAGGTGCGATCGCTTTTTCTAACTATAGGCAAAGAATCGCATCTTGCGATCGCACCAATAAAAACGGCGGTCTGCTTGGGCCGCCGTTTTTATTGCGCAGGAGAGAAAGCTTACGCTGCCTTGCCGACCGTTTCCTGGTGATAGCTCACCACGGTTTCCACTTCGTTTTTTGAGCCGAGGATCACCGGCACGCGCTGGTGTAGGCCGGTTGGCTCAATGTCGAGAATGCGCTGATAGCCGGTCCACGCCGCGCCGCCCGCTTGCTCCACGATCATGCCCATGGGGTTGGCTTCATACAGCAGGCGCAGCTTGCCGCCCTGTTCTTTCAGCTTGCTGTCCATGGGGTACATGAAAATGCCGCCGCGAGTGAGGATGCGGTGCACTTCGGCCACCATCGAGGCCACCCAGCGCATATTAAAATCCTTGGCCCGCGGGCCGCT
>JAUXTZ010000340.1 GCA_030681095.1 Burkholderiales bacterium | reverse complement strand
ACGGCAATATCTCCGCCGCTTCCATTGGCGCCATCCAGCGCGGCCTGATGCAGATCGAGACCCAGAACGGCGATCGCTTCTTCGGCGAGCCGGCGTTGAATATTCAGGACCTGATACAGACCGATGCGCAGGGTCGCGGCGTGGTCAACATCCTCGCTGCGGACAAGCTCATGCAATCGCCCAAGGCCTATTCCACCTTCCTGCTGTGGCTACTGTCGGAATTGTTCGAGCAATTGCCGGAAGTGGGCGACCCGGAGAAACCCAAGCTGGTGTTCTTTTTCGATGAAGCGCATCTTCTGTTTAACGATGCGCCGGACGCGCTGCTGGAGAAGATCGAGCAAGTCGTACGCTTAGTGCGCTCCAAAGGCGTGGGCGTGTATTTCGTGACGCAAAATCCGCTCGACATCCCAGACCGCGTGCTGGGGCAACTTGGTAACCGGGTGCAGCACGCGCTGCGTGCCTTCACCCCGCGCGACCAAAAGGCGGTCAAGGCCGCTGCGACGACCATGCGTGAGAATCCTAAATTCAACGCCGAACAAGCCATCACCGAGCTGGGTGTGGGCGAAGCGCTGGTTTCAACCTTGAATGAAAAAGGCCAGCCCACCGTTACCGAGCGTGCGCTAATCATGCCGCCGCATGGCCAGATCGGGCCGATCGACGAAGCGACTCGCCGCCAAATCATCCAAAGCTCGCTCGTCGCCGGCATCTACGAAAAAGCCGTGGATCGCGAATCCGCCTATGAAATTCTCAAAGCCCGAGCCGCGCAGCAAGTTGAGGCCGATGCGCAGCAAACCCCGGCGGCTGACAGCGGCGGCGGTTGGGGTGACGTTCTGGGCAGTGTGCTCGGCGGGGGAAGCAGCAAGCGGCAGGGCGTGGGCGAGGCCCTGGCGAAGAGTGCTGCTCGCGCCATCGGCAGCGAGGTGGGGCGGCAGATTATTCGCGGCGTGCTGGGATCTATTTTGGGCGGCGGCAAGCGGCGCTGAGGGGTTGCGGCAGAGTCCAATTAATAGATGATAGTACTAGGATCGGTCATGCGCCTAGCGCCGCAATGCCTATACTCCCTAGCAGTAACAACAGCCCAGACAGTGTTTCAGCCAAAAGGTGGGATCGACGACGTGGCTGTAATTGCGGCATGAGAACCGAGTCTTCAGGGTTGCTGGGGTCGTAATAGACAGTAACCTTTTTCCCCTTTTTCCAAGGACTCCAAGGAGCCTGGCGAGCATCATCCAGCAGAAACCAGACGTTCTTTGGTTCCACACTCACCTTTGTGCTTGTGAGTTTTTGACCTCTCACGTTGTACTCGTAGGCCACGATTGGATATTCGTACTTGAGACTTGCGTACTTGATGCGCTCTTCCGCATAGCCAGTGTGTAGTTCAGTCAGGGTTCCCTCTGTACGTTCCCAAGTGCTTACGGCGCGGTACTTGTTCAGTGACCGAATTCCGAGTAGCACAAGCCCGGCACCGAGGAATGTAATGAGCAAGTACGCGTACATCGTGCTTTCCGTGAGCGCCTAACGAAGTTGTAGAAAAAGTCTCACATCATCTTGTCACGAAGCCATGACGACGGCAAGATTGGTCATCGAGATTTTGGTGAACAAATGCAGCTCGCGTAGGGCGCAATCGTTATTGCGCCGGGTGTCAGTCATCGTAGCTCAATCCCTTTTCTTTTCCACCAGCCCATGCTTCACCAGATTCTTGAGCTTTTCATAATTGATGACAAACTTGCAAAGCGTTGGATTATCGCTGTTTTGGTTTATGGGGCCCCTGGCTGTGCCGCCGAGTCGCGCAGTCATGCCGGGGGAAGTCGGCGAGGACTGTCTGAGCGCGTAGCGCGAGTTCCGCAGCCGCCCGGCATGGCGAGCAACGCAGGGAACCCCCAGCTTTTTTGCTGGGGGCGGTGCAGGGGGTGCCCTTCTTTTTGGTTAGCTTTTTCTTGGGCAAGCAAGAAAAAGTAACTGCCCTGCCGGGGCATGACCGGCCCTAAAAAATGTGCGCAGCGCACGGGTAAAGAAATGCCTGCCATGATTTATGAAAGGATGCAGTAGGCATGGGGCGAGCATCAAACCATTTGATATCCGGCGCAATGCCCTTTGGTTATTGCGCCCTACTTAACGCCTGGGCACACATCTTGCCTATCTCCTTCTTTAAAGACCGCCGGGGCATTCCGTTTCTGGGGTCGTAAAGTTGTGTGATAAGTTGAATATGCTTGATTTTATTAGCAATTTATATAAGAAAAACAGCCACCCCTTAGCGCGGGAGTCGGGTGTCACGCGAATTATCGAGGAGCTCCCTGCCGATAATCCGGCAATGGCGCTGGAGGAGCTCACACACTGGCTGTTGGCCTTATCCAACGCAGAGGGGATCAGTCTAAAGGAGCGTGTGAAGCGCTTGGCGCGCATCGACCAATCTGCGCAGAAATATGAGCGCGCATTGCGCCGCCAATACACGGATACCTCGCGCATGCACAAAGCGTTCGAGGAGCGCATTTGGAATGCGAATTTTGATTTTCTGGAAGCGACCGTTAACGCACATTTACGCTGTATTGAGAGCTTGCCGCAAAAGGGTGAGCAAAATGACCAAGATCTCGCGATTGTGATTATGCGTACGATGCGTCGGCTCGATCTTCAGGCGCATTGGCTGCATTTGCGTTACCGTCCGATTCCCGCTGAGCTTTGGGATCAGATATTTCTCGTGATTCGATTAGCAGAGGAACGTGCGCTGCTGCAGCTGCCTGTCACGCTCAATAGCACGGCCAAGGCGCAAACGAGCATCGCGCAGGAAATGTTGAAACTGCTCATGATGGCCGTGGCCGCACCCGAGCATCTGACCAAGATACAGATCGACTTGGCGCACCTGCTGACGCACAACTTGGCGGGGACGTTTTGTTGGGAGCAGATACCGAGCGGCAGTACGGTTTTTCATGTGGATTTTTCCAAGCCCAAAACTCCTGTCCGGCTCACCTCGGTTTCCGAGCACCATTTTATGTCGCGCTGTTTTGGCTCGGGCGAGGCGGTGCGCGCATTGGTCGTCGGCCTAAAACAATTAGAGCATGGGGGTGTACCTGCCACGCTCGGGACGATCGATTTCTCGCACTACAAGCGTGAAGATTTGCTGGAAGTCATGGCGCATTTATCGCAGTGCTGGTGCAAAATGGATGTGCATAATGAGCACCATCATTTTGATAAGCGCCATGCGAATCGCACTCAAGTATTCGATCAAATTAGTGTGGTGCACAGCTTTGGCGCGCTCTGCGAACAGCTTGCCCAGTCCGCCCTATTGCGGCCGAATCCGGCGCCCAAGCCACTCCCTTCGCCAAATGAAAGTATTGCCTATCAAGAAGAAGTGGACATGAAGGTCTATGGCTTCGTCA
>JAUXTZ010000339.1 GCA_030681095.1 Burkholderiales bacterium | reverse complement strand
CGATCCCCGCCGGGCGCACACTGGCGCTGGTGGGTGAATCCGGTTGCGGCAAAACCACGGTAGGCAAGGGCATTCTGCAACTCGTACCGGTTACCGCCGGCAGCGTGCATTTCGCCGGGCAAGCACTCACGGGCCTTAGTCGCGCCCAATTACGCACCAAGCGCGGTGCGTTTCAGATTATTTTTCAAGACCCGTTTTCCTCGCTCGACCCGCGCATGGTGATCGCGGAGATTCTGGAAGAGGGCATGCGTGCATTGAATGTGGGCACAAATGCGCAGGATCGCGCGCAACGTATCGATCGCTTGTTGGAGGAAGTGGGGCTCGCCGCCGACACCAAATACCGTTATCCGCATGAATTTTCCGGCGGGCAGCGCCAGCGCATCGCCATCGCCCGTGCCTTGGCGGTGAATCCGCAACTGATCGTGTGCGATGAGCCGACCAGTGCGCTCGACGTGTCGGTGCAGGCGCAGATTCTCAATTTGCTGCGCGGCCTGCAACAAACACATCAGCTCTCTTACCTATTCATCACGCACAATATCTCGGTGGTGGAATATCTCGCGCACGACGTGGCGGTAATGTATCTCGGCCGCATCGTCGAGCACGGTCCGGTAGAAGCGGTATTGGCTGAACCGAAACACCCTTACACCCAAGCGCTGCTGTCGGCGGTGCCGATGATCGAAAAAATCAGCGGGCGCGAAGTAATTCACCTGCAAGGCGAGCTACCGTCGCCCGCCAATCCACCTAGCGGCTGTCATTTTCATCCCCGCTGCCCTCACGCCATGCCGGTGTGTAGTGAGCGTTATCCCGATGAAACATTGTTTGGCGAGCAGGTGGTGCGCTGTTACTTATATGGGAAGTAGGGGCGAGGCATGCCCCGCCCGCAAAGGGTGTTAGCCGTTCGTGGCCAAAACGATGGTGACTTTGTCGCCTGGTTTAATGCGCTTTTTAGAAGAGAGTTTGTTCCAGCGCAGCAGGTCGTCGAGTTCGACGGCAAAGCGTTGGGCGATGGAGTATAAGGTGTCGCCGCGGCGCACGGTGTATTGCTTGTTCGCTGGCGCCTTCTTGGCGGAGACGCGCTGTGAAGCTTTGGCGGCCACTTTTGAGCTGACCACGGTATCGCTCAACGCAGCCTTTTCGACCGGACCCACATTCAACTTCTGATTGCGCGCGAGGCGGTTGGATTTCAGATTACTCCAAGCTTTGATCTGTTCCGCTTTCACGCCATGGCGCTTGGCGATGGATAGCAGGGTGTCGCCTTTGCGCACCGAATAGACGCGGCCATTAGCCAGTGCCAGCGATTCGGTTTTGATTTCGGAGAAGGCGGCGGTTTCCAGTTTGACGCCACTGGTACCCGGTACCAGCAGCACTTGATTGCTCGCCAAGTGGCCGCGTTTAAGATTGATACCGTTCGCATCTTTCAGTCGCGCGCTGGAGATGCCATGGCGGCTGGCGATGGCATCCAGCTTTTCGCCACGCTTGGCGTGATAGGGTTGCCACGACACCAGCGGCTTGCCGTAGTTTTCCAGATTAGACGCAAAGACTTCCGCCTTATCCACTGGCAGCAACAAGGTGACGGGTTGCTTCGCCTGAATCACTGGCCGATTGTAATGCGGGTTGAGCGAAGTGAATTCATCCAGCGTGGTATCAGACAGCTTGGCCGCGAGCGCCACGTCGATATGCTGGGTGAGCGTGATTTGCGCGAAATACGGTTGGTTGGGCACCACGCCCAGATCGAGGCCGAAATTGCTCGGCGCGGCGATCAGGTTTTTAATTGCCATGAGGCGCGGTACATATTGCCGCGTTTCATTGGGCATGCGCAGGCTGAGATAATCGGTGGGCTCGCCGCGGGCCTTATTCTTGGCGATGGCGCGCGATACCGAGCCTTCGCCCCAGTTGTAGGCGGCCAGCGCCAGTTCCCAACTGCCGAACATATTGTGTAGCTTTTGCAGATAATCGAGCGCGGCGTCGGTGGCGGCGATTACGTCGCGCCGGCTATCCACCCACCAATTTTGACTTAAGCCGAAATGGCGGCCGGTGGAAGGGATGAATTGCCAAATGCCGGCAGCGTGGCTGCGCGAATACGCCTTGGGGTTAAACGCGCTTTCGATCATCGGCAACAGTGCGATCTCAGTCGGCATGCCGCGTTTTTCAACTTCTTCCACGATATAGAACATATAGCGTTTGCTGCGATCCAGCATGCGTTCCACATAGTCGGGCCGCTTGGCATACCAAGCTTCGTTTTCCTGCACCAAGGCCGAATCCAGCTCAGATAGCGCGAAGCCGACGCGGATGCGCGCCCACAAGTCGCGTTGTGGGTCGCCCAGGCTTTCTGCCGCTTTTAAGAGCGGAGTGGCGGTGGTAGGCGCCGGCTCGATGCTGATGATGGAGGGTTGATCCAACGCGGGGGTGGCGCTGGGCGTAGCAAGCGGTGGATTGAGCGAAGCGGCGGGAATGGTTTCGGTGCGGACTTCTTCGGGGGCTTTGACAGAGTACGTAACAGCGGAGGCGGGAATCAGTACCGCGTCGCCAGCTAGGGCTGCGCCGCTGAAAATACCGGCGATCAAGATGGAGATCGTCAGTTGGGGGCGTGTTATCCGCATCTGTTTTCACTTTGTTTCAAGTTGAAGTCGAGGCGATGGTAACGGCGTAAGGCCTTAATCGTCAAGGATATATTTCTTGTAACCTTAGTCCTGATCGTCCTTCCAGGCACGGACTGTGCCGAACACTTGTGCCGGGTTGGAAAGGGCGTGGCCGACATAGCGCTCGGCGGCTTGAATCACCGTCGGCTCCAGGCAGCGCATAAACGGGTTGGTGCGCTTTTCCAAGCCCATCGTGGAGGGCACGGTAGGGAGATGTTGCGCACGGCTGGCGCGGTCATGTGCTTCGCGCTGAGTCAGATCGGCATTGTCCGGTTCGACCTTTTTAGCGAAGCGGAGGTTGTCCAGGGTGTATTCATGCGCGCAATACATCAGCGTGGCATCGGGCAAGCGAGCGAGCTTTGCGATCGATGTGTACATCATGGCGGGCGTACCTTCAAACAGCCGGCCGCAGCCGCATGCGAACAGCGTATCCCCACAAAATAAGCGTTCTGCGCCATAATACGCGACGTGTCCTGCCGTGTGGCCGGGCACGTCGATGACGCTGAATTCCAAGCCCAATTCCGGTATTTTTACCGTGTCGCCTTCGGTGACGGGGTGGGTGCGGCCAGGGATGGTTTCATGCGCGGGGCCATAGACCGGCACCTTAAAATGTTGCAGCAGCTTTCGAATGCCCCCCACATGGTCAGCGTGATGGTGGGTGCAAAGAATGGCGCATAGCTCAAGCCCATGCTGCGCCAAATAATCCAGCACGGGTTTAGCGTCGCCGGGGTCAACGACGAGCGCCTTCCCGGCGCGAACCAGCAGCCACAGGTAATTGTCATCGAAGGCAGGAACAGGAACGACTTGAACGTTTACCATAATGGGCACCTCTATAAATCCAAATTTGCGAGCAGCCGCTTTGCGGCTTGCCTGCCTAACCCGCTTCGTCGCAATACTTCGTTGCTCACAAAAAATGTTTCCTTACATATCAAACATATGCGGCGAAAACATTTTTTGCTCGCGCCTCGTCTTGCTTAGAACTTTGAATTTCTAGAGGCGCCCATAACGTGTATGGTTGAAGGAGATGGGAAACTTGTCAAATCATATTGAGCGTCGGCGGGATGCACGGCAGTGGTTCGAGACCACGCTGGGCGGCTATGTACTGGCGCGGGAACAGGCCTATTTCGATGAAACCGTGAGCGATATCTTCGGTTTCAATGCGCTGCAACTCGGCTTGCCGCGATACGATTTATTACGCGCGAGCCGCATCCCGCAGCGCTTGAACCTCGATGCGCACTCCCCGGCGCGGCTCATTACCGATTTTAATCATTTGCCCATCGCGAGTCAGAGCGTCGATCTCGCGCTGATGCCGCATGTGCTGGAATTTTCCGCGACCCCGCATCAGATTTTGCGCGAGGTGGAGCGGGTGCTCATGCCCGAGGGGCATGTAATCATCACCGGCTTCAACCCCTTGAGCTGGTGGGGCGTAGGCCATCTCATCAAGCGCCGCTGCGGGGATTATCCCTGGCGCGGCCATTTTATCGGCTTGCCACGCGTCAAAGATTGGCTTGCGCTGCTGGGGCTCGAGGTCGTTGCTGGGCGCTTATCGTGTTATGTGCCGCCGCTGCAAAGCGCGCAATGGCTGGAGCGGCTTCAATTCATGGAAGCAGCCGGCGATCGTTGGTGGCCGCTCGGCGGCGGCGTTTATTTTCTGCTCGCCAAAAAGCGCGTACACAGCATGCGGCTGATTATGCCCAGTTGGAAAGAGCGCTTAGCGGCGCAGGGCCGTATCGCCCCGGCCGCGCAGAAGGAACTGACACAGCGCAATTCACAAAAGGAAACCGAGCTTGTCTGAAGTAATCGTGGAAATATTTACCGATGGCGCCTGCAAAGGCAACCCTGGTCCTGGCGGATGGGGCGCACTGCTGCGCTACGACAAAACGGAAAAAGAGTTGTGCGGCGGCGAGCGTTTGACCACCAACAACCGCATGGAGCTATTGGCGGTGATCCGCGCGCTGGAATCGCTCAAGCGGCGCTGTGTGGTGAAACTGCATACCGACTCGCAATATGTGCAAAAAGGCATCAGCGAGTGGATCATCAACTGGAAAAAACGTGGTTGGAAAACCGCCGACAAAAAACCGGTTAAAAACGAAGACCTATGGCGCGAGTTGGATCAACTCGCCACGCAACACGACATCGATTGGATCTGGGTCAAAGGTCATGCCGGCCACGATGGCAACGAACGCGCAGATGCCTTGGCCAACAAGGGGTGTGAGGGGCAGGGAATTTAAATCTTTACCAGCGCGCAGCCTACCCTCCGTGTTCCCCCGTGGTTAAAACGTTTTCACCAATAATGGAACCACCATGCGTCAAATTTTTCTCGACACCGAAACCACCGGCTTGAGCCCCGCGCTCGGTCATCGCATTATCGAAGTCGCCGCGGTGGAGATGTTAAACCGGCGGCTGACTGGCAATCATTTTCACTGTTACTTGAATCCGGAGCGCGAGATCGATGCCGGGGCGCAGCAGGTGCACGGCATCAGCATCGAGTTTTTGCAGGACAAGCCCAAATTCGCCGATGTGGCGCAGGAATTCCTCGATTTTGTTCAGGGCGGCGAATTGATTATTCATAACGCGCCGTTCGATGTGGGGTTTCTCAACCATGAGTTGTCCTTAATGAGTCAAGCGGCCATCGGCACGGTGTGCGCCAGTGTGATCGACACACTCAAGCTGGCCAAGGAGCTGCACCCAGGGCAGAAAAATAATCTGGATGCTTTGTGCAAACGTTACTTCGTCGATAACTCGAACCGTACCATGCACGGCGCACTGCTCGACGCAGAGTTATTGGCCGATGTATATATCGCCATGACGCGCGGCCAGGACAGTTTATTAATCGACATGAACGAGCCGGTAGAAATGCAAATGGATGCGTCAGGCGCAGCACTGCCCAAGGTACCCCTGCGAGTAGTGCGCGCGAGCGAGGAAGAACTGGCCGCGCATGCCGCTTTGCTCGCCGATATCGACAAAGAGAGCAAGGGTACGTGTGTTTGGAATAAAACGAATTGACTCCTGGGGCGTCATTCGTAAAAAATAAGCAGTAGGGGCGGAGCGATGAGTAGAAAAATGCGGCGACACACATTGGTCGTGTGCTTGTGCGTGGGTTGGGTTGTATCGAGCACGGGCATGGTTGGGGCCGAGCCTGCGCAAGTGGCTTTGTCCGAGCAAGATTTCTTCGGCGAGGTGCCGGTGGTGTTGTCGGTCTCGCGCTTGATGCAGCCCGTCTCGGAAGCGCCTGCTGCTGTGACCGTGATTGACCGAGACATGATTCGCACATCGGGCTTTCGCGACTTGGCCGATGTATTTCGTCTGGTGCCGGGGTTTTACGTCGGTCACTTCACCGGCAACGAGCAAGTGGTCAGTAATGGCCTGAACAACCGATACTTTGGCCGGGTGCAAGTGCTGCTCGATGGCATGTCAGTGTACACGCCGATGTTTGGGCAGGTGCCCTGGTCTGCGTTACCGCTCGCACTGGAAGATATAGAACGCATTGAAGTGACTCGCGGGCCGAACGCTGCATCGCACGGCGCGAATTCCTTTCTCGGTATCATCAATATTATTACGCGCGATCCAGTCCAGGATCGGGGTTCGCTGCTTGCAGTGCGTGGCGGTGCGCCGGCGCTGGCCGATGCCGTGGCCCGTCATGGCGGCAAGGCGGGCGGCTGGGACTATCGTCTAACCGTCGGCCACAAGCAGGACCACGGATTCGAGCTACGCAATGATCGTCAACGCACGGATTTTATCTCCGGGCGCGGCGATTATCGCATTGACGAGCAAAACACCCTGCAAGTCCAAGCCGGGTACACCGGTGCGCTATTTGGGCGTGGTTACTTCGATAGCAATCTTGATGTGCCGCACGATCAGCGAGTGCAAAGCAGTTACCAGCAATTGCACTGGCGCCGGGTGTATGGGCCGGACGATGAGATGTCCTTGCAGTTCTACCACACCGCTAATAGCGGGCATGAAGCGGTTACCACCACCCCTTATGTGGAGAGTGGGGTTCCGATCCTGGCGACCTTTCTACGGAATGATCTTGATTCCGAGCGCTTCGATATCGAGTTTCAGCGCAATCAGCGTTTGAGTCCGGCACTGCGCGTGGTGTGGGGCGGGAGCAGCCGTTTGGACCGTGTGCGTGCGCCGCTTTATCTGAATGCGACAACCACGAAAACCTCGAAACTGCAACGCGTGTTCCTGAATGGTGAATGGCGACCAGCTGCGAATTGGGTGGTGAATGGCGGGGCGATGTGGGAACACAACGACATCACCGGCACCGACCTTTCGCCGCGCCTCGCGCTCAGCTATCACATGGCGCCCGGCCATACTGTGCGCGGCGGTGTATCGCGCGCGCTGCGTACGCCTACCGTGCTGGAGGATTCCGGCGACTACAATCTGACGTTAAATATTGGCGTAGCACCTGGGAGCGCGACGATCCCCTATTTTAAGGGCGGCCAGGGTTTACGACCGGAAAGCATTGTGAGTCGTGAGTTGTCCTACTTGTTTGAATCAGCCGCGCACGGTTTTTCGGCCGATACGCGGCTTTTCGTAGATCGGATTCAAGACACGATCGCGCCGGTTAGCACGGCAGGCGTGCCCTATTCTTTCTTTCTCTTCCGCAATGCGGCGGATGTCACCATGAAGGGTGTACAAACCCAAGCGCGCTGGCGTACGGGGGCGACACAGATCGCGCTCTCGCACGCTTACACCAAGACCGTGATTGAATCCGCCTACAACACGAATGTGGCGGAAGATTTACAAAAATCCAACCCCAGCCATATTGGGAGCGCCTTGGTGTCGCACCATTTCGGATCCGGCATCGAGGCCAGCGTAGGGTATTACCAAGTGAGTGAAATGCACCCCATCGGCGATGGGCAATTTCTGAAACATTATCGCCGTTGGGATGCGCGCCTGGCCTATGACTTTCGTGTGGGGGCGCAGCGTGGGCAACTTGCCTTGGTCATGCAAAACTTATTCGCGCCCTATTCTGAGTTTCGTCGAGAAAACGAATTCAAGTCACGGACGTTCGGCACTTTGAGCTTGGAGTTTTAAGCTGCGCTACGTGTATACAGGGATGAGGCAGCGTCTGCATAAAGTCATGCAGGCAATGCTGGCGATCGTACTGTTTTGCGCTATGGGCTTCGCTCACGGCCAGACGCAAATACTGCTGGTACTGAGTGACGGCAGTGGGGCATGTAGCGAAGTGGCTGCGGCCATGCAGAGCTATTTTGCTACACATAATAGCGCGTTCGACATTCGAACCATCAATACGTCAGCGTTTTCTGACGGACGTGTAAATTTCACAGAAACCGACATCATCGTGGCGATAGGCACCTATGCGATGGAACAAGTCTCAGTGGATGCGCGCGTGCCCGTGCTCAATATTCTTGTGCCGAGGCAAAGTTACGAGTCCACCCGTTTACGCGCCAAGCATGATTCTCGACAATACTCCGCGATTTATTTGGATCAACCGCTCACGCGCCAACTCCAGTTGATCAAGGCTGCCCTGCCAAACCGGGATGCAGTGGGGGTGCTGCTGGGGCCATCTTCGCAAGATCGTCTGAAACCCTTGCAACAGGCTGCACGCGAGCAAAAGGTAGGTGTGTCAGCAGAGCAAGTGACAACTGAGGAAGACATCATCCCGGCGCTCAAGCGCTTGTTCACCAGCGCTGATGTCTTGCTGGCGCTACCCGACCCACTGGTATTCAATAAGCACACGGCACAAAGTTTACTGCTCACTTCGTACCGCGCGCAGATTCCGCTGATTGCATATTCCAAATCCTATGTCAGTGCGGGCGCACTGGCGGCGGTGTATTCCACCCCGGCGCAGATCGGGCAGCAAGCGGCGGAGCTATTAATGCGCTTGATGCAAGCCAAGACGCTTACGCTGCCGCCCCCGCAATATCCCAAGTATTTTTCAGTCAATGTGAACTATCAAGTGGCGCGCTCGCTCGGTTTGATCATCGAGAGCGAAGCGGCGTTGTTGGAGCAAATCAAAGCAGGAACGGAGCGCGAATAACATGAAAATCTGGGGCATTAGAGGCAAAGTTTTGTTTCTCGCACTCGCACCGGCGGCCTTGATCGCGGCGGTATTGGTACTG
>JAUXTZ010000335.1 GCA_030681095.1 Burkholderiales bacterium | reverse complement strand
TGAAGACGCAAGAATTGGTTTTCAAGATTGATTCCCTATTAAAACAATAATTCGCTGGGTGTGGGCCAGTCGATCAGGATAGTGCGCATCATTTGGCCACGGCAAGGAAATACCAACTTCAGCCCCATCGCCTCGAATTTTTCTAGTCATTTCTGCCGCATCATTCTGGTCGGCGGTTTCGATTAGTTTATTTTTTGCCCAAAACCAACCAGCGGTGTCTATGCAACTAAATGTATCAGTCGCTATTACGTCTGGCTGATCAATGATCGGAGGACGCATTGCCGCGACAAGTGCGGCAATAGAATCAGCGTTCTGGATAGGTAGTGTGCTGCTCTGTGATGGTGGTACTGTATTACCTGCGATACCCCACCAACCCGGGTTGCGCCACCATCTTGTGGCAAACGCACTCTGATTGAGCCAGCCGCGATACAGCCAATAGTTCGAATAGTTTTCACGACCGGTCATCTGCTTGAAACCACGTCCTCGGAATCGACCACCGTCGTCCCACTCTACATTACCAAGCCATCCTGCGAAATTCTTGGCCTTTGCATAGTGTCTGAAGTAATTGAATGGATCGCCGTTGAAAAGTTCGCTCATGTAACGCAACTGTGCAGATTCAACTGCTGCTTGCCCAAAAAAATGTCCCATCCTTGTGGGTACGCTGATTTGGTACTTCCGGCAACACTTGTTTAGATCCAAACGATACCGTGTCACATTTGCCGCAGTAGCATTGGGGTATATGCGACGAAACGTTTTTTCACTCAACCACCCACACCCCCTAAACTGCTTAACAAACTCCCTCGGATGGAAATGCCAATGCGTAGTCGAGAGGCCAATATTCGCATCCTCCCAAAACGCCAAGGTTTCAATATGCTCGCGCAGGTTCATAAAATCTTCATCTGATAGCGGCGCGGGATTTTCTTCTGTTTCTTCCTTTAACCAGCTCCAGCGGTGAGCGACTGTGGCTTGTTCCCACTCGGTGGGCAGCATGCAAATCGTGCGCCGCATCCTGGCTTGAATCTCGGGATCGGGTAGCAGGCTCACCGCCTCATTCGGATCGACTTTGCCATCCTGGTCTTGATCCAGCCAGCCTTTGATGATCTTCGAATCGCAGCGGCTGTCTAGGTCTTCGCTGTCATCAATCAGCACCCAGCCGCGCCAGTGCGGAAAATCGGCATCGCTGAATTTTTTGACGTCATCGGCGTTTAGATTGACCCAGCCTTCGCCGCCCTCGTAGGCAATACTGCGCCAATGCGGGGTATTGGCCGGATTGAGCGCATCGGGGCCGAGGATGCGCCCGAAGCGCAGCAGTTCATACACTGCACTAGGAGCGGGAACCGCTTCTGGGCACGCGTTATCGGCAGTGTAAGCCGCCGAGATATTGGTGGCGCGGGTGTAGAGATTGTATTCGGCGTCAGGTTCGGTAATTGCTGTGCCGATTTGCATGCCGTCGATATCGTAGGTGGTGACGTAAGCATCGCCCCGGTTGCCTTGCGCGCCATCGCCCGCCGCGTAACGTATGCCGATGTAGAGCGGCTCACACAGGGTATGCACGACCGGGTGGGTCGCCGCATTGAGTTTCGTCACATTGTCCGCCGGTTTGGGGCCGCCGTAGATGCGGGTGCCCGGACGCAGCCGGAAATACATTTCGCCATATACCGCATCGGTGCGGCCATGGGTGGCGATGTTCACCTTGCCTTCTTTTCTTCCCACCAACAGCGGGAGGTTGTCGTTATCGCAAATGATTTCGAAGTGTATTTGGTTTGGCCCACCATATATTTCGCCCGCCATGCCGATCTTGTCTTTGCGGTAGATGGCTTGACCCGTCTTGGCATTGGCGTGGATGCTGCTTAAGTGCATCGTAATTGAATAGAACGTGACTTTAGTGGGCTCGTTCTGCGTGTTCGCGCCGATCTCGGTTTCGTGACGTATCACCACACAGCCATCGTTTGTCCAGCCCGCGCCGTAGTTGAGCGGGTGCTCTTTCGGGACAGGGTCGGGTTTGGCGCTTGGTTTACGGACATAGAGTACGGTGCCATCGGCGATGGCGCGCACGGGCTGGTCTGCACTCGGTGCGGTCAGGTGAATGCCACCGTGCCAGCCCAGGCCATAGCTGACTGGGTAGCCGCCTTGTCCGGGGAGGCCGCCGGGCATAGCGGCATCGATCCAATCATTATCGGTGGGGCCAATGGTGGGCGGTAAAAAGGGCGGGCTGATGAGCATGGTGATTTCTTGTTTTGTTTAGAGCGAGAAGGGGTAGGCGCCCTTAGGCTTGCTGCGTGGCATTTTAGGTAGGGTCAACTCCACGCCCGCCGGTCCAGTGAGCTTATGATCGGTCGCATGCACGGTGTGGCTGCCAAGGGTTTTGCTTAGAATCTGGCTTTCACCCCACACCGTGCCCGCCCCCTGCGCGATGTAAGTAATCTTCGGCGCTTTGAGTTCGATGCCTTCAAGGCCGGTGATGATGACCTTCTTCGCACTCGTGATTTCGATATTGTCGCTGTGCGCTTGTATATCGATCTTGCCGCTCGCCGCGATGAGCTTCATGCCGAGTTTGTGGCTGAAGAGACTGACCATCTCCTTGGCCCGCGCCTTGATGCTGCGCCCGGTGCTGATGCTCATATCCTGCATCGCCACCATGTCCAGATTGGTGCCGGTGCTCATGGTCGTGTTCTGCGGGGTGGAGAGGGCAATGCCCGCTTGGCCGCTGATGGCGACGATGGGTTGGCCGCCTGATTGACCCTCTCCCCGGCCCTCTCCCTGGGAGGGAGAGGGTGAAGAAGAGTCTGTGTTTGATCCCGCCTCCCAGTGTTTGATGTGATCGAGCAGTTGTTCCTGCGGTTTGCTGTCGGTGTCTTCAGCATGATGCGAGGTGGAGAGATCGGACAGGTTTTTGAGGAGGCTTTTTGCGAGTTCGATCTGGCCGATGAATTCTTGCCGGTCGAGCTGGCTACCGTGGGCGATGCGTCGGGCGTCTGTGCTGATCAAGACGCCGAGCGCTGCTCGGAGTGAGCCGCTGGCATCCGTTCTGAGCTCAAAGCCTTCGCCTCGTGGCGTGCCTTTGCCCTCCACTCGCGGATGCACCAGATAGCCTTGGTTGAGCGCGGTGTGGCCGTGATCGGTGGCGACTCGGATGCGCTGTTCGTTGGTGCTGTCATCCAGCACCAATTCATTCGCGCCGACGCCTTTATACATTTTGCTCTTCACGCCGGAGAGGGTTTTGTTGCCGGGCAAATCGCCCGCATGGCTGAAGGTGGCGGGATGGTGGGTGCCGTTATACACCGTGCCCATGACGATGGGCCGGTCGATATCGCCATTGATGAAGTTGATGTTGACCTCATCGCCCACTCTGGGTAGGAACAGCGCGCCGTACTCGCTGCTGGCCCACGTCTGGGCGACTCTAAGCCAGGGGCTGTCGTTGTGGTTGTAGCTGGCACCGCCAGCTTGATGATCGGCGGCTCTTGGAAATTGGAAATTGACTTTGATGCGGCCTAGGCTATCGGTGTAAATCTCTTCGGCTTCGGGGCCGACGACGATGCCGGTCAGGTGTTGCGGGGCGCTGGGCCTGGCGTGTTCGGTGTGGCGGTATTCGGGGACGAGGCGCACGGTGTCGCGGCTGGTGGTGAAGGTGTTGGTGTAGGGTGAGCCTGGCTTCAGGAGTCGGGCGTCAGGCGTCAGTTTGGATGGGGCTTTCAGCCCGCCCAACAGGTTGTTCTCTGCTTCAATCTCAAGCCCGGTGAGGATGAAGGCGCGATCGATTGCATTGTGCTGATCGATCTCGGGGTGATCGGTGAGGGTAAAGCGGCTGCCCACACCAAAGGCGCGCACCGTGCTCTCGCCTGAGAAGCGCTTGGCGTTGTATTCATGCGCTTGCATGCGCAAGTCGGCATAGCGTTGGTAATCATCGCTATCGTTGCCGTAGTGGCTGACGTCGAAGCGGTAATCTTCTAGCGTGGTAGCCAGCGCATTGCCGGTTTCGCCCTGATCCAGGCGCGAGGTTTCGCTGGGGCGGGTGACGTTCACCGGTTTGTAATCGTAGCTCGCGGCGGCAATGCCGCCGGGGGCGAGGGTGCGTTCGTTGTTCCAGGCGGTGATGGCGTCTGTATCCTCGGTACCATCGGCACGGTGGTAGCGCACCTTGCCGGCGGCGTTGTCTGCGAGTTGGGCGTTGTCGTCGAACAGCACCAGGGTTGCGGTGGGGTGGTCGTTGCCGTTGCCGTCAGTGACGGTGAAGAAGAAGTTGATGCCTTCTTGAAACAGGCGACGTTTGCCAAAGGCGGCATCGCTCTCGTTGTATTGGGTGATCCAGGATTGGGTGGGGTAGTCGCGGGTGGTGCGGTCGTCGATGTCGAGCGAGTCGGCCAGGATGGGATTCGCGGCTTGATGTTCGCGCACGATGGTGAGGAAGGCATCCTTCGCGCTGAGGTCTTGAAATACGCGCTGGTTGATGCGGTGCGCAAGGAGCGCAAACAGGTCTTCGATTACCAGCACATAGCGCGCGAAGCCGCCATCGGAACCGGCCGCACGCGCTGCAGTGATCCAACCCGTGATCGGGCGGTAGTCATTCGCATCGGTGAGGATCGAGACTTCGAGCGGTTGGCCGATCAGGGTTTTGAGTTCAATAAAGGCGTTGTTCGAGAGGCAGGTCAGCTCATAACGGAATCCGTCATTGATGCTTTCCGAGCCTTTGATCCGTTGCGGGAGCAGTGTTTCTTCGTCGATACCGGAGTGGAGGCCGAAGCGCAGCTTGAGAAGCCGGTTTTGCTGAAGGAAGGCCGAGGCAAAAGCCGCCAGGAGATCGGCTGTGGAGGGGAGGGGCATCGGGGGTTCCTGTCATTGGGTTGCGCTTTAATGACATAAGGATATCGCAAAACGGTATAAAAATGCCAGTAGAGTTGTAGGGCAGGGCGCAGTTAGGCGTCCGCAGTTGCCCCCTTTGCGGGTGGAGAGAAATTTAGCCCCGCAGCACGAGCTTCAAGACAAGCGCGGGAACGCCACCACATGATCGACAATGAGGCGAATGCCGATTTTTTCGCCCAGCGCGTGATTGTGATGGCTGGGCACCAGCGAGAGCACGCTGCCCCCGCCGGGTAGGCGCAGCGTGTAGAGAATGTGGGCCCCACGGAAGGCTTTATGCATCACTTGCGCCAGCATGGGGCTGTCGTCGTCATGCACGATGTCGTCCGGCCGCAACAGCACGTCCACCGGGCAGCCGCGCTGGCATTCGGCGGGGAAATCGCCTTCCAAAATGCCGAGTTCGATTTCGATTTTGTTCTGGTTCAACACGGTGCCTGGCAACAGCACGCCTTGGCCGATGAAGTCGGCGACAAAGCGGTTCGCCGGCTGATGGTAGAGGTTATAGGGCGTGTCCCATTGTTGGATGTGGCCTTCATGCATGATGCCGATTTCGTCGGCGATGGCGAAGGCCTCATGCTGGTCGTGGGTGACCAGGATCGCGGTGGCGCCTTCGCGTTTGAGGATGTCGCGCACTTCGAGCGACAGGCGTTCGCGCAATTCCACATCCAGATTTGAAAACGGCTCGTCCATCAATAACAAGCGCGGTCGTGGCGCCAGTGCGCGCGCCAAGGCCACACGCTGTTGCTGGCCGCCGGAAAGCTCGTGCGCAAAGGCATGCGCCGCTTCGTTTAGATTCACCAGTGCGAGCATTTCTGCGATGCGCGCCGCGCGCGCTGCGGGCGTCAAACCATGCAAGCCGAAACCGATGTTGTCCTGCACATTGAGATGCGGGAACAGTGCGTAATCCTGGAACACCATGCCGATCTGGCGCCGCTCGGGGGGCAAGGTGCTCCCGCGTCGGCTCACGATTTGTCCGGCGATGCGAATTTTACCCTCGGTCAAATCGTCGAAGCCGGCGATCAGGCGCAGCACCGTGGTCTTGCCGCAGCCAGAGGGGCCGAGTAGACAACCGATCGCGCCTTGCGCCAGCTTGAACGACAAGCCATCGACCACGGTTTTGTCGCCGTAGCGTTTTACTAAATTTTCGACTTCGAGCAGCATGTTATTTTTCCGAATGCCGGACCAGCATCACCACCGGGATCAGCCCGGCCACCACCAGCGCCACCGCCGGCAGCGCGGCGCGCTCCCATTCGCCTTCTGAGGTCATTTCAAAAATCCGGGTGGCGAGCGTATCCCAGCCGAACGGGCGTGTCATCAGGGTGATCGGCATTTCTTTCATCACATCGACAAACACCAGCAGCGCAGCCGTGAGCAGCCCGCCGCGCAGCGCGGGCAGGTGAATCCGCATGAGCACTTTGCGCGTGGTCAAGCCCAGGCTGCGTGCAGCATCATCCTGGCTGCGCGTGATGCGTTGCATGGCGGCGTCCACCGGCTGGTGCGCCACCGCCAGGAAACGCGTGAGATAGGCGGCGAGCATGGCCACTAAGGCGCCTTGCAGAATTTGTTCGGCGGGTACATCGATTGATTGCATGAGCGCGATATAGCCATTATCAAACCAAGCGATCAAGCTGAAGCTGCCGATGGCGAGTACGGCGCCCGGCACGGCATAGCCCAGCGTGGCCAAGCGCGTGGTGAGCTTCATCGCGCCATCGCGGTGCTGGCGCGCGGCATAGGCCAGCCAGGTGGCGACCCAGACGCAGAGCAGGGCAGACAGCGCACCTAAGAGCAGCGAGTGATAGGCATACGACAGGTAGCGCGCATCCAGATCCTGCGCCCACACGTTCCACGCCCAACGCACCAGCATGCTGACCGGCAGCGCGAACGCGAATAACAAAATCAACGTGCACCACGCCGCCGCCAGCCATTTTGTCTTGCCGTGCAGGGCGATGCGCGCAT
>JAUXTZ010000333.1 GCA_030681095.1 Burkholderiales bacterium | reverse complement strand
TGATCCGGCAGGTTGAAATCGGGCGCAGCTTGGCCCGGCTGGGGCGCGTTCGCGGCATGGCTGGCGCGTATCATGACGAATGCCAGCACGACGACTGAGGCGATAAGCAACACTAGCATTTTCATTTTCAGCCTCTAGATTTTGTAGGCCAATCTCAAGCGTCCCGCAACGACACTGCGTGCCGAATAGCTAGCCCTTCAGCCCCTTTTGCAGCAACTCGGCCACCACTTCATTCAGCCCCACTTCGCGTGTTTGCGCCAGCGCCTGAATCTGCTGCACCAAATCGCCATTCAGCTTGACCGCAAATGGCACCAAACCCTGCGCCTGATCAAGCTTGCGCTGCTCGCGCCGGTCCGGAACCGCACCCGCTGCTTTACCGAAACGTGCGGGCGTGCCGGCATGACTCATGCGGGCGCTGATTTTAAGTCCTTTGTTTTTTTCTATATCGGTTTTTTTCATGCGGGAAATTCCTGGTTGATGCGAGACAGTATTCTACGCGGGTTTGCCAAGGGTATTTTTTAAAATACATCGCTGTTACGATCCGTATCACCTTGGATAACTTCGACTCTCCTCAAACGCTTGGCCTGTTTGCGCTGATCTTTATCGCAGCGGTGCTGTATTCCTCAGTCGGCCATGGCGGCGCATCGGGTTATCTCGCGGCGATGGCTCTGTTCGGCGTTGCACCCGTCGCGATGAAGCCGCTCGCGCTCAGCATGAACATCATAGTGGCGGGCTTGGGCTTTGCGCGGCTTGCGCGCGCTGGCTATTTCAATTTCAGCTTGTTCTGGCCGTTTGCCTTGGGCTCGATTCCCGCGGCTTATCTCGGCGGTGCATGGAAGCTCACCGATGCCACTTACCGCACGATCGTCGGCATAGCGCTACTGCTTGCAGCCTGGCGCATGTTCGCCGAGTACAAAGACGATAGGGTGCGCCGCACGCCGCCCTTTGCCGCCGCCCTGCTCTTGGGCGCCGGTATCGGCTTGCTGTCCGGCTTAACCGGGGTCGGCGGCGGGATTTTTTTGAGCCCGATTTTGTTGATGCTGCATTGGACAACTATGCGCGAAAGCGCCGCACTCACGGCGGCCTTTATTCTGGTGAATTCGATCGCGGGCTTGGCGGGCTATGCCACTAGTACCCACGCGGTATGGCCGGAGGCGCTATGGGTTTTCTTGCTGGTGGCGTTAGCGGGTGGCTTACTAGGCTCGGAACTCGCAATGCGGCGACTCGCACCCACGATGTTGAAGCGCCTGTTAGGCGTGGTGCTCATCGTTGCTGCATGGAAAATGATTGGGACTTGAATAAATCCTCCTACTTCCGCCCGCCCTGCGGCTGCGAACGGCGGCTGGTATAGGCCATGTCGCGCTCGATAGACTGGGTTTCAACCACTTCGTTTAGCGTATCGGCATCGCGCTTGGCCGGTTCCGGTTGCCACCAGTGCATCCAATTGCGCTGGCGTTCGGCTTCGATTTTGGGGTCTTGACGCATTTTGCGCATCAGGGCGTCAATTTCGGACTCGTAGGCGTAGCCGGGTTCGTTTTTCATGTGTGTTTCTCCTCTGGAAGGGACACAACATAGCGAAAGCCGTCTCGCCGCGCAAATGGTAAAATGCGCCGATGTTTTATTGCCTAGCGCGCCAGCTTCTATTCTCGCTCGATCCCGAGACTGCGCACGATCTCACGATTCATGGCCTCAGTGGGGCCGCCCGCACCGGGCTGCTGGGACTCGCCCTCCCCACCCTGCCCGCCTGCGCCCCGCGCACGGTGATGGGAATCAGCTTCCCCAACCCGGTTGGTTTAGCGGCCGGTCTCGATAAAAACGGTGAATGCATCGAAGGCATGGCGGCGCTGGGCTTCGGTTTTATCGAAATCGGCACGGTGACGCCGCGCCCGCAACCGGGCAACCCCAAGCCGCGCCTGTTCCGCCTACCCGAGGCCAACGCCATCATCAACCGCTTGGGCTTTAATAATCACGGCGTCGATCATTTGATCGAAAACGTGAAGCGTGCAAATTATCGCGGCGTGCTCGGCATCAATATCGGCAAGAATTTCGATACGCCAATAGAGAACGCGGCTGACGATTACGTGACCTGTTTGCGCAAAATCTATCCCCATGCCAGTTATGTCACGGTAAACATCTCTTCGCCCAACACGCAGAATTTGCGCGCCTTGCAGGGTGCGGACGAACTCGATGCGCTGCTCGCACGCTTGAAACAGGAACAAACCCAACTCGCCGACAGCCACGGTAAATACGTGCCGCTCGCGCTCAAAATCGCACCCGATCTGGACGATGCGCAAATCCAAACCATTGCCGAGCGCTTGATCCAACACAAAATCGACGCCGTGATCGCGACTAATACTACGATTGGGCGCGAGGGCGTGGCGGGTCTGGCGCATGCGGAGGAAACCGGCGGCCTCAGCGGCGCGCCGGTCAAAAATAAATCCACTGCCGTGATCCGCGCCCTACATCAAAAACTCGATGGCGCCCTACCCATCATCGGCGTCGGTGGCATCATGAGCGGCGCGGATGCGCGTGAAAAAATCGACGCCGGTGCATCCTTGGTACAGATCTATACCGGTTTGATTTACCAAGGCCCAGATCTGATTAAAGAAGCACTGCAAGCCCTGTGCGTAAAACAAACTCAAACATAAAAACGGGTTAATCACCATGGCCTCACCCCAACAGTCTGACCCACAACGCCAAGGCACAGCAGGGCTCGCTGTCGCCGCCATCGGCGTGGTATTCGGCGACATCGGCACCAGCCCGCTCTACACCATGAAAGAGGTGTTCGCCGGGCATCATCCCATGGCCACTACCCCGGACAATGTGCTGGGTATTTTGTCGCTGGTGTTCTGGTCGCTCATCATCATCGTCTCGCTCAAGTATGTGGTGTTCATCATGCGCGCCGACAACAATGGCGAGGGCGGGATCATGGCGCTGATGGCGCTGGTCGGGCGCAAGGCGCCCATCACCACGCGCAAGGGTTGGCTGCTCGCGGTGCTGGGTATCTTCGGCGCATCGCTGTTCTACGGCGACGGCATCATTACGCCCGCAATTTCAGTACTGTCCGCGATTGAAGGCTTACAGGTTGCCTCACCCGCATTTGCACCGCTGGTGATACCGATCTCGCTCATCGTGCTGGTACTGCTGTTCGCGATTCAGCGCCATGGTACGCGCCACGTGGGCGCCTGGTTCGGCCCCATCATGATCCTGTGGTTTATCACGCTCGCGGTGATGGGCACTTATAACGTCATGCGTACACCGGAAGTGCTGTACGCCGTCAGTCCGCATTTCGCGTTTACCTTTTTCGCCCAAAATGGAGGGTACGGCTTTCTCGTGCTGGGCTCAGTGGTGTTGGCGGTCACCGGTGCAGAGGCGCTGTATGCCGACATGGGCCATTTTGGCAGCAAGCCGATTCGCTACGGCTGGTTTCTCTTCGTGCTGCCGGCCTTGCTGCTCAATTATTTCGGCCAGGGTGCGTTGCTGATTCGCGAGCCTTCGGCTGTCGCCAACCCGTTCTATCTTCAAGCGCCGAGTTGGGCGCTGTTCCCGCTCATCGCCATCGCCACCGCCGCCACCCTGATCGCTTCGCAAGCGGTGATCACCGGCGCTTTCTCCGTCACGCGCCAAGCCATTCAGTTGGGCTACCTGCCGCGCATGCAGATCGTCCACACCTCGGAGCATGAGATCGGGCAAATTTATATTCCCTTCATCAACTGGGCGTTGCTGCTCGGCATCGTCGCTTTGGTGCTGGGGTTCCAGTCGTCCAGCCACTTGGCGGCGGCCTATGGCATCGCAGTCACCGGCACCATGGTGATCGACACCATCCTGGGCTTTGTAGTGGTGCTGACCCTCTGGCGCTGGAACCGCTATATCGCTTTCATGGGCCTCATCATCTTTCTCGCTGTGGACTTAGCTTTCTTCGCCGCCAACTCACTCAAGCTGCTCCAGGGCGGCTGGTTCCCACTATTGGTTGGCCTGCTCGTATTCACGCTGCTTTCCACCTGGAAACGCGGGCGTCAAATCCTGTTGCAACGCATGCAAACCGGCGCCATCGCCCTGGAGCCATTCATCAAAGGCTTACTGGCGCATCCGCCGACACGCGTCGCCGGCACGGCGGTATTCATGACCGCCAGCCGCGAAGGCGTGCCGCATGCACTGCTGCATAATCTAGCGCATAACAAAGTGCTGCATGAACGCGTGGTTTTCCTGACGGTGGTCACCGAAGATGAACCCTATATCTCGGCGAGCAAGCGCGTGAACGTGGAGAATCTCGGCGGCGGCTTTTATCGGCTCTACTTGCATTATGGCTTCAAGGATTCGCCACACATCCCCAAAGCCCTGCTTCTGTGTAAGCAGTTCGGCTTGGAATTTGAAATGATGCAAACCTCGTTTTTCTTGAGCCGCGAAACCATCATCTCCACCGGCTTGCCCGGTATGGCGCTGTGGCGCGAACATCTTTTCATCGGCATGGCGCGCAATGCTGAAAGCGCGATGAGCTTCTTCCATATTCCGACCAATCGGGTGATCGAGTTGGGTTCGCAAGTGGAAATTTGACCATGCTGATCGGCGTCCCCAAAGAAATCAAAGACCACGAATTCCGTGTCGGCGTCACGCCCGCTGGCGTGCATGCCTTAGTCGTCGCCGGACACGAGGTACAGGTTCAAGCCAATGCTGGCGCAGCAATCGGAATGAGCGACGCCGATTACGCCGCAGCCGGCGCGCGCATCGTGCCTGATGCGCAAGCAGTCTATAAATGCCCGCTCATCGTCAAAGTAAAAGAGCCGCAGCCTGACGAACTCGCATGGCTACACGAAGATCAAGTCCTCTTTTGCTATTTACACCTCGCCGCCTCGCTGGAACTGACCCAATCCCTGCTTCAGAAAAAAGTCATCGCTGTGGCCTATGAAACGGTGACCGATGCCACAGACGGTTTGCCCTTGCTGATTCCCATGTCGGAGGTAGCCGGGCGCATCGCGATTCACGTCGGCGCAAATTATCTGCACATGGCCAACGGTGGTGCGGGCGTGTTGTTGGGTGGCGTGCCCGGTGTCGCACCCGGCAAAGTATTGGTGATCGGCGCCGGCACCGTCGGTACGCAAGCGGCGCGCATGGCAGTGGGCCTGGGCGCCGACGTCACCATCATGGATATCAATCTACAACGTCTGCGTTACTTGGACGATGTGTTTGGCCCGCGCTTGAAGACGCGCTTTTCCGAAGCGCATGCTATCGCCGAACTCACCCGTGAGGCTGATCTGCTGGTGAGTTCAATCTATATCCCAGGTAAACGTGCGCCGAAGCTGATCACGCGCGAGATGGTGCGCGGCATGAAACGCGGTGCGGTGCTGGTGGATGTGGCCATCGATCAAGGCGGGTCATCTGAGACTTCGCACCCGACCACGCACACCGACCCTACTTATATCGAAGAAGGCGTGGTGCATTATTGCGTTGCGAATATGCCTTCTGCCGTAGCTACCAGCGCAACCGACGCCTTGACTCACGCCACCCTCCCTTTCCTGCTGAAACTGGCGCAAGGCCCGCAAACCACCCTGCGCAATCACCCAGGCTTGCGTAGCGGCTTGCAGCTCTATCGCGGCCAGCTCACCCACAGTGGATTAGCTGAAGATTTGGGCCTACCTTACGCCAGCGCAGAATCGCTGATTGCTTGAAATAACTAAGCTCTACACAGGGTTGCATAAGAGCAGTAAGAGGTTGATAATCCAGTATTAACTAAGCAACAGGCCATGGAAAACTACTTACTCATTATAATAAGTACGGTGTTCGTAAATAACATCGTGCTGGTGCGCATTCTTGGCCTGTGCCCTTTCATGGGTGTATCGAAGCGGCTCGAAGCTTCTATCGGCATGGCTGCCGCCACCGCTTTCGTGCTCACCCTCGGTTCTGGTGCCAGTTATCTGGTCGATACTTATTTGCTCGGCCCGGATCTGATTTACCTGCGCACGCTGTCGTTCATCGTGGTGATCGCGGCCATCGTGCAATTCACCGAAATGTTTTTGCACAAGGTGTTTCCGCTGCTGTATCAAGTGCTGGGGATTTATCTACCGCTCATCACCACCAACTGCGCGGTGCTGGGCATTCCGCTGCTGATCGTGCAAGAGCGACATGACCTGGTTGAGGCACTCTTAATCGGGTTTGGCGGTGCAGTGGGCTTTTCCATGGTGTTGATTATTTTTGCCGGCATGCGCGAACGGCTGGAAGGCGCGGACGTGCCTCAGCCATTTCGCGGCACGGCCATTGCCATGGTCACGGCGGGCTTGATGAGCATCGCCTTCCTGGGTTTCTCCGGGTTGGTGAAATGAGTCTTGTCCGATGCTAACTGCGTTGCTGGCCATGGCCGGTTTGGCCTTATTCCTGGGATTGGTGCTCGGCTTTGCCGCGATCAAATTCAAGGTCGAGGAAAGCCCGCTGGTGCAGAAGATCGACGCGATCTTGCCGCAGACGCAATGCGGGCAATGCACCTACCCCGGCTGCAAACCCTATGCTACCGCGATCGCGGCAGGGGAAGCAGATATCAACCAATGCCCGCCGGGAGGGGAAGAAGGCATCCGCAAGTTGGCGGAATTGCTCGGCGTCGAGCCCAAGCCACTCAATGCCGAACACGGTGTGACCAAGCCAAAAGCGGTAGCGGTCATTGATGAAAATCTTTGCATCGGCTGCACGCTGTGCATTCAAGCCTGCCCGGTAGATGCGATTCTCGGTGCGGCCAAGCACATGCATACGATAATCGCGCCAGAATGCACCGGCTGTGAACTGTGCATCCCACCCTGCCCGGTAGATTGCATCAGCATGGCGCCAATCCAAGAAGATATTGCAACCTGGAAATGGAAATACCCAGTGTATTCCCTCAAACGCGCCTAGCTCTATGAGACCACTATTCGATTTTCACGGCGGCGTGCATCCGGCACAACACAAAGCTGAATCGGCTACGCTGCCGATTGCTGCCGCGCCCCTACCCAAGCGGCTGGTCGTACCCATGCATCAACACATCGGCAACCGTGCCAAACCTATCGTGAGTGTTGGGGAGCGGGTGCTCAAAGGCCAAATGATCGGCCAAGCAGACGGCTATATTTCCTGCGCGGTGCATGCGCCGACCTCCGGCACTGTCAGCGCAATAGAAATGGCGACCGTACCCCATCCTTCCGGCTTGCCCGACCTGTGCATCAGCATTGAGCCGGACGGCGCCGACCAATGGGTTGAGCGCACGCCGCTCGATTACACCACGATGAACCCAAGCGAATTACGCAACCGGCTGCGCGATCTGGGGCTGGCCGGCATGGGTGGTGCGGTATTTCCCAGCCATGCCAAACTCAACCCCGGCCGGCGCCCCAACGTCCCGACGCTGATCCTGAATGGCGCAGAATGCGAGCCTTGGATCACTTGCGACGATATGCTGATGCGCGAACGCGCGGATCAAATCGTCAGCGGCGCCAAAATCATGCAACACATGCTGGGTGCGACTGAGGTACTGATCGGCATTGAGGACAATAAATCAGAAGCCATTCAAGCCATGCGCGTCGCCTGTGCCGACACCGACTTCGAAGTCGTGGTGGTGCCCACCAAATACCCCTCCGGTGGTGCCAAACAACTGACTAAGATTCTCACGGGCAAAGAGCCGCCTGCCGGCGGCCGCTCCACCGAAATCGGCGTGCAAGTATTCAACGTCGCCACGGCTTATTCGTTGGCGCGCGCGGTGCTGCACGGCGAGCCGCTCATTTCGCGTGTGGTCACCGTCACCGGCAACGTCGAGCGTCCGCAAAACTTCGAAGCCTTGATTGGCACGCCGGTGCATGAGTTGGTCGTGCTTGCCGGCCCACCGCGCGCCGACACCCACGGCTACATCATGGGCGGACCGATGATGGGCTTTAAGCTACCTGCCGACCAAGCGCCGCTGATCAAAGCCACTAACTGCCTGATCGCGACCTCGCCCAAATTTTTCCCTGCGCCGCCGCCGGCGCTGCCCTGCATTCGCTGTACGCTGTGCGCACAAGCCTGCCCGGTAGAATTGCAACCGCAAGAGTTGTACTGGTTCTCTCGTGCAAAGGAATTCGGCAAGGCGCAGGATTACGATTTATTCGATTGCATCGAATGCGGCTGTTGCGATTATGTCTGCCCCAGCAACATTCCGCTGGTACAGTATTACCGCTTTGCGAAAAGCGAAATTTGGGCGCGCGAACGCGAAAAAGACAAGGCCGACATCGCGCGCGATCGGCACGAATTCCGCGACTACCGCATCGAGCGCGAGAAAAAAGACCGCGCGGATAAGCTCGCGGCCAAAACCCAAGGCCCCAAAACACCGGCGACCGGCCACACCGAGGCCGACAACAAGCAAGTCGCGATTCAAGCAGCGATCGACCGCGCCAAATTGAAACGTGCCGGGGTCGAGCCGCGAAACGTAGACAATTTGCCTGCGGACAAATTACAGGAAATCAGAGAAATCGAAGCACGGCGCGCGCAGCTCAAGCACTCGATGGAAAAACCGGCGGAAACGCCTTAATCCTAAAACCTTTTAGCCACGAATTAACACGAATGAGCACGAATTTTAAACCGCATACATCCACTTTGGGCCGAGCATTTGTTCGTGTAAATTCGTGTAAATTCGTGGCTAAGGAATTTTACAAAATATGACCTTCGTCTCCAACAACGCCAGTGTCAGCAGCGTCATGCTGAAAGTGCTGTTCGCGCTTTTACCTGCGATCGCGATTTATCAGCTTTATTTTGGCCCGGCGATTTTGGTAAGCATCGTGCTCGCCAGCCTAACGGCGATCGGTGCGGAAGCGGCGATGCTGCGTCTGCGCAAGCTGCCAATCAAACCGTTTTTGCTGGACGGTAGTGCGCTGGTGACGGCCTGGCTGCTGGCGCTATCCATGCCGCCGTTAGCACCCTGGTGGTTGATCGTGATCGCCACGCTGTTTGCCATCGTAGTGGCGAAACATTTGTATGGCGGCTTGGGCAATAATTTATTCAATCCGGCGATGGTGGGTTACGCGGTGATGTTGATTTCGTTCCCCGCGCACATGACGCAATGGCCGGTGGTCGATACCCTGGCGCATGCGCACCTATCGCTCGGCGATACGCTGCGCTTTATCTTCGGCGGCGATTTGCCCGCTGGCATGAAGCTGGACGCGCTCACCCTGGCCACACCGCTCGACACGCTGCGCACCCAAATCCTGCTCGGTCGTCCTATCGGCGACATTGCCGCTATGCCCGTATTTGGTTATGTCGGCGGCAAAGGCGGCGAATTGATCGCGCTGGCTTATCTCGCGGGCGGGGTTTATCTCT